>NZ_LTAB01000012.1:0-139018 GCF_001580035.1 Sphingobium sp. 22B
GGCGGGGATCCATCTCCCACCCCCACCCCCGCCGCAAGGCCGGCGGCCCACCCGCAAGACCCGCGCACCCCAATTCGACCTCCCGCCCGGGCCTTTCCCCTTGCCCTTCCCCGATCCATGCCCGACATAGCAGGGACCATGGCCCAGTTCGCCCGATCGCCCCTCACCGCCGTCCTGGGCCCCACCAACACCGGCAAGACCCACCTCGCCGTCGAACGCATGTGCGGCCATAGCTCCGGGATGATGGGCTTCCCGCTGCGCCTGCTGGCGCGGGAAGTCTATGACCGGGTGGCCGGCATGAAGGGCCCGGCGCAGGTCGCCCTCATCACCGGCGAGGAAAAGATCGTGCCCCCCGGCGCCCGCTATTTCCTCTGCACCGCGGAATCCATGCCGATCGGTCGGCAGGCCGGGACCGCGAACGAAGGGCTGGCGGATTACGCCTTCGTCGCCCTGGACGAAGCCCAGCTCGGCGCCGATCCGGAACGCGGCCATGTCTTCACCGACCGCCTCCTGCGCGCCAGGGGCCGGGAGGAAACGATGATCCTCGGCTCGGCCAGCATCGGCCGGGTGGTGAAGGCGCTGGTCCCCGATGCGGAGATCATCGGCCGCCCGCGTTTCTCGACGCTCAGCTATGCCGGCGCGAAAAAGCTCTCCCGCCTGCCCAAGCGTTCCGCCATCGTCGCCTTCTCCGCCGAGGAGGTCTATGCCGTGGCGGAAATGCTCCGCCGCTTCCGGGGCGGCGCGGCGGTCGTGATGGGCGCGCTCTCGCCCCGCACCCGCAATGCGCAGGTGCAGATGTTCCTGAACGGAGAGGTCGACTATCTGGTCGCCACCGACGCGATCGGCATGGGCCTCAACCTCGACGTCGCGCATGTCGCCTTCGCCTCGCTGCGCAAATATGACGGCCGCCGCACCCGCCGCCTGACCGTCGCGGAAATGGCGCAGATCGCCGGGCGCGCCGGCCGCCACCACCAGGACGGCACCTTCGGCAGCCTGGGCCATGAGGATGGCGACGCCGCCTTCACGCCGGAGGAGATAGAGGCGATAGAGGCGCACCGGTTTCCGCCGGTGGAGCAGCTTTTCTGGCGCAACGGCACGCCGCGCACCGACCGGCTGGATCACCTCATTTCCGATCTGGAGCAGAAGCCCGAACGCCCCGAACTGCGCGCCGCGCCCGAAGCGGTCGACCTCGCCGTGCTCAGGCGGCTCGCCGACGACCCGCTGGTGATCGATCGGGCACGCGGCAGGAAGCAGGTCGAACGGCTCTGGGCCGCCTGCGGCCTGCCCGATTTCCAGAAGCTGGGCGCCGAACATCATGCCCGCGCCGTCAGCCGCATCTGGCGCTTCCTGTCCGAAGGGACGGGCCACATCCCCCGCGACTGGTTCGCCCAGCAGATTGCGCGACTCGATTCGGTTCAGGGCGACATCGACACCCTCTCCGGCCGGATCGCCGCCGCCCGCACCTGGTCCTACATCGCCCATCGCGCCGACTGGCTCGCCCATCCGGCGGAAATGGCGGAGCGCACCCGCGCCCTCGAAGAAAAGCTCTCCGACGCGCTCCACGCCGCGCTGACGCAGCGTTTCGTGGACCGGCGCACCACCGTTCTGCTAAGGGACATCGGCCAAAGCGCGGCCAATCTGCCGGTCGAAATCGAACAGGACGGGACAGTCTGCGTCGATGGCGAGACGATCGGGCGACTTGACGGATTTCGTTTCTCGGTCGATCCCGCTACCCGGCATCAGGACAGGAAGATGCTGCTGGCGGCCGCTGAACGGCGCCTTGGAAGGATATTGCGAGTGAAGGCTGACGAATTGCTGGGCGCACCCGATACCGATTTCGCGCTCATGGACGAAGCAGGGCAGGCCCCCGGCATAAGCTGGAAGGGCGATCCGGTGGCGACGCTGCACGGCGGCCCCGCGCTGCTGACCCCGGAAATCCGTCTGGACCGCGCGCTCCTCGCAATGGGACAGGATGTGCAGAAGCAGGTGGCGGCCCGCCTTGCCGCATGGATGGACGCGCAGAAGGAAAAGCATCTGCTGCCCCTCACCAGGATGGTGGGCAGCAGCGCCGATCCCGAAGTCCCCGCCGTCGTCCGCGCCGTCTTCGCCCAGCTTGCCGATGCCGGCGGCGTCATCGCGCGCACCGAACTCGATTCGGCGCTCGGCCATCTCGACAAGGACCAGCGCCATCTGCTGCGCCGCGCCGGCATCGACATCGGCGTGCTCGACATCTATCATCCCGGCCTGCTGAAGCCCGGCGCCGCCCGCTGGCGCGCCGCCCTGCTGGCCGCGCGCCTGGGCAAGCCCTGCCTGCCCCTGCCCGGCCCCGGCCTCACCCTGATCCCGGCCGGCGAAAAGCCTGAGCAGATGGGCGCCCGCATCGCCGGCTTCCGCGGCTTTGGCGAACAGATGCTGCGCATCGACATGGCCGAACGCATGGCCCGCACCGCGCATGAGGCCATCGCCAGGAACGAGGCCTTCACCGCGCAGAGCCCGCAGATCGTCTCGCTCGGCCTGTCGGAGGACGCCTTCCTGCAACTGATGCGCCTCGCGGGCTTCCGCGCCGTGGAGGCGCCTGCGGAGGGCGGACCCAATTGGGCCTTCCGTGGCCGGCAGAAGGCGCGGACGCACCAGCAGCATCCGGGCCGCGAAAAGCGCGGCGCGCCCGCCCAGGGCAAGCCCCGCAACGACCGGGGGCCGCGCCCCGCCGCCTCGTCCGGCCCTGCCCCCACCGGCAACCATGCCTTTGCGGGCCTTGCCGAACTGCTGGGCCGCAATGGCTGACGCGGGCCTGGTCGCGGCCCACGGCCCCAGCCTGCGCATCGACAAGTTCCTCTGGTTCGCGCGCCTCGCAAAGAGCCGTTCGGTCGCCCAGAAAATGGCGGAGGACGGCCATATCCGCCTCAACGGCCGCCGCATCGAACGCTCGCACGCGCCGGTGCGGGCCGGCGACCTCATCACCTTTCCCCATCCCAGCGGCGTCCGGGTCGTCCGCATCCTCCAGCTCCCCGGCCGCCGAGGCCCCGCCCCCGAAGCCCAGTCCTGCTATGAGGAACTGACGGTCGGCGCCTGACCCCCCCCTTTGTCGTTCCCGCGAAGGCGGGAACCCATCTCCCAACATCGCCCCCGGCTCATCGGCAGGGAAGATGAATCCTCGCCCCCACAGGGATAACGGGAAAAAGCCCACTACCCGCGCCCCAACAATATCCTCATTGACCTTCGCGCCGACCGCGCATAGCAGGGCGCCGATTGTCTCCCTACCAAGAGTGCTGACCCATGACCTATGTCGTGACCGATAACTGCATCCGCTGCAAATATATGGATTGCGTCGAGGTTTGCCCCGTGGACTGTTTCTACGAGGGCGAGAACATGCTGGTCATCAATCCGAACGAGTGCATCGACTGCGGCGTGTGCGAACCGGAATGCCCTGCCGAGGCGATTCTGCCCGATACGGAGAACGGCCTGGAAAAATGGCTGGAGCTGAACACGAAATTCTCCGCCGAATGGCCCAACATCACCGTCAAGGGCGAAGCCCCCGCCGACGCCGACGAGATGAAGGGCATCGAAAACAAGCTGGAGAAATTCTTCTCGCCGGAGCCCGGCGCGGGCAGCTGAAACGCCACGCCGCAAGGCTGTCGCGAACCGCCGCCGGCATCCTCATGAAGACTAGCTGTTGCGTTTAATTTGCACCGCCACTCCCGGATTTTGTGTCCGGGGGTGGCAATTTTGTTACGAATCTGCTAAATAGGCGCCAACAGGTGGACATGGTCGCGTCCACTACGGAGACAAATGCCTGATGTTATGATGGTGGCGCCGCGCTTCCCCTGGCTCGTGCACCTTTTCGCACCTGCAACGCGAATGCCACCGCTCCCCCGAAGACATGGAAAGGTTTCAAATGGCTGCCAAGGCGCTGTCCTTTGACGTAGGTGATTATGTTGTTTACCCCAAGCATGGCGTTGGCCGCGTCATAGAACTGCAGAAGGAGCAGATTGCGGGCATGGAGCTGGAACTCTATGTCCTGCGCTTCGAAAAGGAGCGGATGACGCTCCGCGTGCCCACGAACAAGGCCGAGGGCGTCGGCATGCGCAAGCTTTCCTCCAACAAGACGCTGGAGGAAGCGGTCGAAACCCTGAAGGGCAAGCCCAAGGTGAAGCGCACCATGTGGTCGCGCCGCGCGCAGGAATATGAAGCGAAGATCAATTCGGGCGATCTGGTGTCGATCGCCGAAGTGACCCGCGACCTGTTCCGCGCCGACGATCAGCCGGAACAGAGCTATTCCGAACGGCAGATCTTCGAAGCCGCGTCCAGCCGCCTCGCCCGCGAACTCGCGGCGATGGAGGAAACGGACGAGCCGAGCGCGCTCAAGAAGATCCTGCGCATCCTCAACGAAGCCGCACCCCGGCATGCGAAGGTGGAAGGCTGACGACATCCGGCTGAGCCGACAACGGCAGGCCTGAATTAAGGGCGCCCCGAACAGGGCGCCCTTTTTTTGCAATCCAACCGGACGAACGGCGGGAAACCGCCGGTGCGGCGCCGGGCCTATTCGCCCTTCGCGGCGCCCGCCGCGTCCTTCGCCGCATCTCCGACATCGCTCGCCGCCTGGCCGACCTGCGTGGCCGCGCTCTCGACCGCGCTGTCCTTCCGGCTCTGGCTGCTGATCAGGAAGAAGGCGGCAATCGCCACGACCACGACCAGCAAGAGAACCGCCACCATGGTTCCGCCGCCGCCACGCTTCTCGATGATCGTGGTCGTCGCCGGACGATCCTGATAATCCGCCATAGAAATCCTCCTCGTCTTCACGCCACCCGGCGGCATAAATGCGCAAGCGAGCGGGCGGGTTCCTGACCGGATCAGCGGCAATAGCCCTCCCGGCCCGGCAGCACGATCAGGCAATCCTGCCGGCCGGCAAGATCCTTGAACCCGGTTTCCGCGCCCGTGCCCGGACGAATGCTCAGGTCCCTGCCGTCGCGCACGAAGCGGATCGTCGCCCCTTCGGCCACGCCGGGATAGTCTCCCTGCCGGTCCAGATTGTCCTGATTGGCGACGGCATAATGTCCGGGCCGGCCATCGGGCGACGGCTGGATGTCCAGGAACAGCCCCTCCGGCCCATTCCACCGCCCGACCCACTCGTCGGTGGGCAGGCCCGCCGCCCCGTTGGCGGCGGCATTGACGGCATCCGGCTCGGCAATCGCCTCCACATCGGCCGGCTGCGCGGCATTGTTCGCGGCCCCGCCCTCGTCGGCGCTCCTGGCGCAACCGGAAGTTAGCGCTCCCATCGCCATCAGCGGGAGAATCAGGCCCAGATTGCGACGATTCATCCATCTTTCTCCTTGCAATTGACCCGATAAACCGCTGAACGCGGGGCTTCGATCCATTTCCCGACAGGGGGCGGAGCCGCTTGCCAGCGGCTGCGACGGGAAGGCAGGATCATGGGCGGGGAAAAGAGATGGAGAACAAGGTTGAGGGGCGCCCGGAAAGGGCGCGGTTCGTTCGCGAATCCGCCGATGTCCGGCGGCAGGCCCTGATCGAGGCGACGGCGCGCTGTCTTTCGGAAAAGGGCGTGGGCGGCACCTCCGTCCGCGCGATCTGCGCCTATGCCGGGGTTTCGGCCGGTTTGCTCACCCATTATTTCGACGGCGTCGACGCGCTGATCCTGGCCACCTATCGCGATGTCGGTGAAAAGGTCGCCGCCGCCATGGAACGCGCCGTGGCGGAGGCCGGCTCCTGCCCCCGCGCGCGGCTTTGGGCCTATCTGCGCTCCAACTTCCAGCCGCCCGTGCTGGACCCCGATCTGCTGGCGACCTGGATTTCCTTCTGGAGCCTCAACAAGACCAATCCCGCCATCGCCGCCACCCATGCGGAAACCTATGGCGGCGGGCGCGAACGCATGGAGGTGCTGCTGCGCGAGGCGGCGCCCCAGATTCCCCGTCCCGACGCGCGCATCGCCGCCATCGGGCTTACCGCGATGATCGACGGCCTGTGGCTGGAACTGTGCCTCGACTCCTCCACCTTCACCATAGAGGAAGCGCTGGGCATGCTGGAGGAGGCGATGAACTACGTCCTGCAAAAGCCGAGAAGCGGCTAGATCGATCAATGAAGCTGGCGGTGATCGTTTTTATCAATCAACCTTGTCGATAAAACCAATTTCACGGCGCCCTGCGCTTTCCCTACATGGGTCGGGCAACAGCAACCCCCTAAAAAGGAACTGGAAAGCCCATGGCGCTTATCAACACGACCATCAAGCCGTTCAAGGCCACCGCTTACAAGGAAGGCAAGTTCGTCGACGTGACCGACGCCGACGTGAAGGGCAAGTGGGCCGTCTTCTTCTTCTACCCCGCCGACTTCACCTTCGTCTGCCCGACGGAGCTGGAGGATCTGGCCGACATCTACCCGACGCTGCAGAAACTGAACGTAGAGGTGTACTCGGTGTCGACCGACACGCATTTCAGCCACAAGGCCTGGCACGACACCTCGCCGGCCATCGGCAAGATCAACTATTATATGCTGGGCGACCAGTCGGGCCAGATCACCAATAATTTCGACGTGATGCGCCCGGGCGTGGGCCTTGCCGACCGCGCGACCTTCCTGGTCGATCCCGAAGGCGTGATCCAGTTCATGGAAATCACCTCGGAAGGCGTCGGCCGCAACGCGACCGAACTGCTCCGCAAGGTCAAGGCCGCGCAATATGTCGCCGCCAACCCCGGCGAAGTCTGCCCGGCCAAGTGGGAAGAAGGCGAAGCGACCCTTGCTCCGTCGCTCGACCTGGTCGGCAAGATCTGAAGACCTGAAAGGGCGTCTGCCGGATCGGGTCGAGTTCCTCCCTGATCCGGCAGGGCCTCTGCATGCCGCGTGCTCCTGCCTTCGCAAGAGCACGATGAAGTCAAATCGCATCATCGCAAACACCGCCGGGCCTTCGGGTCGCACCGTTCCGGCGAACATGTAGCCGCGCCCCGGATAGGCGCGCCCAACCCAAGGAGACCGAAGATGTTGGACGCAAATCTGAAGGCCCAGCTCAAGGCCTATATGGCGAACATCACCCAGCCGATCGAGCTGGTCGCGTCGCTGGACGACAGCCCCAAGAGCCGCGAACTCAAGACGCTGCTGGATGAGATCGCCGAACTGTCGGACAAGGTGACGATCGCCGCCGGTAACGCCAGCCGCGTCCCCAGCTTCATGATCCGCCGCACCGGCACGGACATCGGCGTCACCTTCGCCGGCCTGCCCATGGGGCATGAATTCACCTCGCTCGTGCTGGCGCTGCTCCAGGTCGGCGGCCATCCGTCGAAGGCCGCGCAGGACCTGATCCAGCAGATCAGGGATATTGACGGCGACTTCGCCTTCGAAACCTATTTCTCGCTCTCCTGCCAGAACTGCCCCGACGTGGTGCAGGCGCTGAACCTGATGAGCGTGCTCAACCCGCGCATCAGCCACACCGCCATCGACGGCGCGCTGTTCAAGGAAGAGGTCGACGCGCGCAAGGTCATGGCCGTGCCCACCGTCTTCCTGAACGGCGAACCCTTCGCCAGCGGCCGCATGGAGCTGGAGCAGATCGTCGCGAAGATCGACAGCGGCGCGGCGGCCCGCGCGGCGGAGAAGATCAAGGCCCAGGACCCGTTCGAGGTGCTGGTGGTGGGCGGCGGCCCCGCCGGCGCGGCGGCGGCCATCTATGCGGCGCGCAAGGGCATCCGCACCGGCGTCGCGGCGGAACGCTTCGGCGGCCAGGTGCTCGACACCATGGACATAGAGAATTTCATCTCGGTCAGCCGCACCGAAGGGCCCAAGCTCGCCTCCGCGCTGGAAGCGCATGTGAAGGACTATGATGTCGAGATCATGAACCTCCAGAAGGCGGCGAAGCTGATCCCGGCCAAGGCCGAAGGCGGCTATCACGAAGTCGTCCTCGAAAATGGCGCATCGCTCAGGGGCCGCACCGTCATCCTCTCCACCGGCGCCCGCTGGCGGCAGATGGGCGTGCCCGGCGAGGATGAATATCGCAACAAGGGCGTCGCCTACTGCCCCCATTGCGACGGTCCGCTGTTCAAGGGCAAGCGCGTCGCGGTGATCGGCGGCGGCAACAGCGGCGTGGAGGCGGCGATCGACCTCGCCGGCATCGTCGCCCATGTGACGCTGATCGAATATGACAGCCAGCTCCGCGCCGACGCCGTGCTCCAGCGCAAGCTCGCCAGCCTGCCCAATGTCAGGATCATCACCTCGGCCCTGACGACCAGGGTCGACGGCAATGGCGAGAAAGTGACCGGCCTCAGCTACAAGGACCGCAACAGCGGCACGGAGCATGATGTCGAGCTGGAGGGCATTTTCGTCCAGATCGGCCTCGTCCCCAACACCGAATGGCTGAAGGACGCGATCGCCCTCTCCCCGCGCGGAGAGATAGAGATCGACGCGCGCGGCGAAACCAGCCAGCCGGGCATCTTCGCGGCAGGCGACTGCACGACCGTGCCCTACAAGCAGATCGTGATCGCCATGGGAGCCGGATCGACGGCGGCGCTGTCCGCCTTCGACTATCTCATCCGCCTCCCCGCGACGGAGGAAACCGCGGAAGCGGCCTGATCGGAATGCCGGGAATCAGGAAGGCGGCGGGCTCTCGCAGGAACCCGCCGCCTTCCTGCCCCGTCCGAAGGGCCCCTAACGCCGCATCAACCTCAGCCGGAATATCCCCGGATCGACCTCCAGCATCGGCGCGCCCGCTCCCACCCTCGCATCGTCGCGCTGCGCCAGCACGACCGGCGCCTGCGGCGTGAAGGTGGCGACCGCGCTCCCCGGATCGCCCACCACCAGCGCATCCACCATCAGCGCGGGGCTCAGCCGGTCCGACGTCACGCTGACCAGCGTGCCGATCTGCGTCATCCCGAACAGCTTGCGGGCAAAGGCCTGGGGCAGGCGAATGCACCCATGGCTCGCCGGATAGCCGGGATTATGCCCGGCATGCAGCGCGATCCCGTCCCAGGTCAGCCGCTGCATGAAGGGCATGGGCGCGTTGGAATAGAGGTTCGACCGATGCCATTCCCGCTTCTGCAACACCGGAAACTCGCCGGTGGGGGTGCGATGCCCCTTCATGCCGGTCGACACGCTGGCGACCCCGACCAGCCGGTCGCCGTCATAGACATGCACCCTCTGCCGCTCGATGCTGATGACCAGATAGAGCGGCCCGGCAAAGGGCCCCTCCTCCAGCCAGCGATAGCCCCCCGGCCCCAGCGCCTCCTGCGCCCCGGCCGGCGGCGCCACCGCACAGGTCAGCAACAGCAGGAAGGTCAGAAAGGCGCGCATAAACACCTTCTTAACCATAAGACGGCGCAGCGCCAGCCCCCGGCGGACTCGCATCGGTATCGGATCGGGACGGTCGTCGCCCCGGCGCGTCCCTAAAGCAGGCTCAACTGCGCGACCGGCGCAAAGCTCCTGCGGTGCAGCGGCGTCGGCCCATGCTCGCGCAGCGCGGCCAGATGCCGGGCGCTGCCATAGCCCTTGTTGCTTTCCCAGCCATAATGCGGGTGCGCCGCCGCCGCCTCGATCATCATCCGGTCGCGCGCCTCCTTCGCCAATATGGATGCCGCCGCGATGGACAGGCATTTGGCGTCGCCCTCGACCACCGCCGTCGACGCCCAGCGCCATTGCGGACAGCGGTTGCCATCCACCAGCACATGCGCGCAGTCATGGGTCAGCGCCTCCACCGCCCGCGTCATCGCCAGCATCGTCGCCCAGAGGATGTTGAGGCTGTCGATCTCCTCGACCGAAGCGACCCCCAGGCCCCAGCACAGCGCCCGCGCCTTGATCTCCCCCTCCAGCACGGCCCGCTTCGCCGCGCTGAGCTGCTTGCTGTCGTTGAGCCCGTCCGGGCAATCCTCCCGCCGCAGGATCACCGCAGCCGCCACCACCGGCCCGGCCAGCGGCCCCCGCCCGGCCTCGTCCACCCCGGCGACCAGCCCCGGATGATGCCGCAATTCATGGGCGAAATCAGGCATGGTCATGAAATCCGAACGGCGCGCCCATCGGCCCATGTCCGCCGCCAAGGCCGGGCGCCAGCGCCAGCGCCTCCCGCACATATTTGCGCGCCCGCTCGATCGCGTCGATCATGTCCCGTCCCTGCCCCAGCCCGGTCGCGATCGCGCTGGCCAGCGTGCAGCCCGTGCCATGGCTGTGCCGCGTGTCGATCCGCGCATTGCTCCAGGCCTTCACCACGCCGCCCGGCCCGATCAGCCGGTCGGTCAGCATCGGCCCCTCGCCATGGCCGCCCTTGGCCAGCACATGCGTCGCGAAGCGGACCGCGATCTCCTCCCCGCCCAGCGCCTCCAGCTCCGGAATATTGGGCGTCACCAGCGCCGCCAGCGCCATCAGCCGCTCGAACGCCGCCACCGTCGCCTCATCGGCCAGCGCCGAACCGCTGGTCGCCACCATCACCGGATCGAAGACGATGGGCACGCCTTCCAGCGCCGCCAGCCGCTCGGCCACCGCCGCCGCCGTCTCCGCCGATCCGATCATGCCGATCTTCACCGCGTCGACCCCGATGTCGCCGATCACGCTTTCCATCTGCGCGATCACCATGTCGGCCGGCACCGGATGGACGCCCTGCACGCCCAGCGTGTTCTGCGCGGTGATCGCGGTGATCGCCGTCATGGCATGGCCGCCCAACAGCGTCACGGTGCGGATGTCGGCCTGGATGCCAGCCCCGCCGCCGCTGTCGGACCCGGCGACGATCAGGATGCGGGCGATGCTCATCCCCCGAAACGCCGCTCCCCCGAAGCCGGATGCCGCTTCAACGCATCCCCCACCCGCGTCGGCCGGTCCATCAACTCCCCGCCGCAATTGGGGCAGCGGTCGTCCAACGCCTCCGCGCAGGGCGCGCAAAAGCTGCATTCGAAGGAACAGATGAACGCCCCCGGCTCGTCGGCGGGCAGATCGACGCCGCAGCGTTCGCAATCGGGCCGCATCTCAAGCATGGACGATCGCCCTCCGTCCGCCGTTCCCGCGCAGGCGGGAACCCATCTCCCGCCGCCTCCCCCGGCCCGGACGCGCCGGAAAGGCAGCGCCATATCGGCAAGGACAACCGCAACGCAACGCCGTCACGCCGCCGCCTTCGCCACGGCGTCGCAGATGCGCTCCACCACGTCCCTGACCTGTTCCTCGCGGTCGCCTTCCGCCATCACCCGGATCACCGGCTCGGTGCCGGACGGACGGATCACCAGCCGCCCGCACCCGTTCAGCTCCGCCTCCGCCTGCGCGATCACCTTCCGCACATCCTCATGCTCCAGCGGCCTGCCGCCGGAAAAGCGCACATTCTTCAGCAATTGCGGCACCGGATCGAACTGGTGCAACACCTCGCTCGCCGGCTTGCCGGACCGCACCAGCGCCGCCAGCACCTGCAGCGCCGCCATCGTGCCGTCGCCGGTCGTCGCATAGTCGGACAGGATCATGTGCCCCGACTGCTCGCCCCCGACGTTGAAGCCGCCCTCGCGCATCCGCTCCAGCACATAACGGTCGCCCACCTTGGTCCGCTCCAGCGCCATGCCCTGCCCGGCCAGAAACCGCTCCAGCCCCAGGTTCGACATCACCGTCGCCACCAGCCCGCCGCCGCGCAGCATCCCCGCCTTCGCGAAATTGCCCGCGATCAGGGCCATGATCTGGTCGCCGTCGACGATCGCGCCATGCTCGTCCACCACGATCAGCCGGTCGGCATCGCCGTCCAGCGCGATGCCGATGTCGGCGCCCGACGACACCACCGTTTCCTGCAACAGCAGCGGCGCGGTCGATCCGCACTGGTCGTTGATGTTGATGCCGTTGGGCGTGACGCCGATCGCCACCACCTCCGCCCCCAATTCCCACAGGGCGGAAGGGGCGACCTGATAGGCCGCGCCATTGGCGCAATCGACCACGATCTTCAGCCCGTCCAGCCGCAGATCGGCGGGAAAGCTGGACTTGACCGCATGGATATAGCGGCCGCGCGCATCCTCCACGCGGCGGGCGCGGCCGATGTCCTGCGACGCGGCCAGCGGGATCTGCTGGTCCAGCATCGCCTCGATCTTCAGCTCATCCTCGTCCGACAGCTTGTAGCCGTCCGGGCCGAATAATTTTATGCCATTGTCGAAATAGGGATTGTGGCTGGCCGAAATCATCACGCCCAGGTCGGCGCGCATCGAATGGGCCAGCAACGCCACGGCGGGCGTCGGGATCGGCCCGAACTGCACCACGTCCATGCCGACCGCCGTGAACCCGGCGACCAGCGCATTTTCGACCATATAGCCCGACAGCCGCGTATCCTTGCCGATCACCACGCGATGGCGATGGGTGCCGCGCTGGAAATGCTTGCCCGCCGCCATGCCGACCTTCATCGCCAGTTCGGCGGTCATCGGCCATTGGTTGGTGCGCCCGCGAATGCCGTCCGTACCGAAATATTTCCTGCTCATCGTCCCTGCCCGCCCCGCGGTGAAGCTCTCATGCTTCCCATAGCAATCTTTGTTCGACTTTCCAGCAAGGACCGGCCATCCCCTTGCGAATGGACGGATTCAATGCAGCGGTCGACGCCCTTTCCGGCGCGGTCTTCATGAAGGTGCCGGTGCTCGGCGCGCAGATCGAGCTGATCGTGCTCTATCTGGCGCTGCCGATGCTGTTCTTCACCCTCTGGCTCGGCTTTCCCAACCTGACGGCGGTGGGCCGGGCGCTCCGCATCCTCAGGGCGCAGCCGCATGCGGGCGAGGCGAAGGGCGACGTCAGCCAGTGGGGCGCGCTGTCGACGGCGCTGTCGGGCACCATCGGCCTCGGCAATATCGCGGGCGTCGCGGTCGCGCTGACGATGGGCGGGCCGGGCGCGATCCTCTGGATGTTCATCATCGGCTGGTTCGCCATGACGGTGAAGATGGCGGAAGTGACGCTGGGCCTCAAATATCGCGTCTTCGACGCGCAGGGCCATGTGCATGGCGGGCCGATGTATGTGCTGAAGGCGGTGGGCGCGGCGCGCGGCTGGCCGAAGATCGGGCTGATATTGGGCGGCTTCTACGCCTTTTTCGCGCTGTTCGGGGCGATCCCCATGGTGCAGGTCAACCAGAGCTTCGCGCAGGTGAAGGTGGTGACCGGCTTCGCCAATGGCTGGGCCTATGGCACGATGCTGGCCGGCGCGGTGGCGCTGGTGACGCTGGGCGGCGCGGCCTGGCTGGGCGAGGTGGCGAAGCGGCTGACGCCGCTCAAGGTCGCGGTCTATCTGATCGGCGTCGCGACCGTGCTGATCCTCCACGCCGCCGCCATTCCGGGGGCGCTGGCGGACATCTGGCACGGCGCATGGAACGGGCAGGCCGCGACCGGCGGCGCGGTGGGCGCCTTCGTCGCGGGCATGCGGCGCGCCGTCTTCGCCAGCGAGGCGGGCGTGGGATCGGCGGTGATGGCGCACAGCCTGGCGCGGGTGCGGCATCCGGTGTCGGAGGGGCTGGTCGCCCTGCTGGAACCGCTGCTCGGCACGATGATCGTCTGCGCGCTGGGCGGGCTGGCGCTGGTCGTGGCGGGCACATGGAATGGCGGGCTGGAGGGGATCGCCATCACCTCCGCCGCCTTCGCGCAGGTTTCGCCCTCCTTCCCCTGGCTGCTGGCGGTGGTCGTGGTGCTGTTCGCCTATTCGACGCTGGTCGCCTGGGGCTTTTACGGGCTTCAGGCCTGGGGCTATCTGTTCGGCAACGGTCCCCGGGCGCAATGGACCTACAAGATCCTCTATATCGTCGCCCTGCCCCCCGCCGCCGCCATCGACCTCGGCCGCGTGGTCGGCATCGTCGACAGCAGCTTCTTCCTGATGGCGATCCCCAATGTCATCGCCCTCTACCTCTGCGCAGGCGAACTGCGACGCGACGTGCGGACCTATCTCGCCGCGCCCGAAGAGGACTAGGATCGATTTCAGCAAGCCGCGCTCCTGCACGGACAAGTTCAAGTCTCGCCAGCCCGCATGATGTGGGAAGGAATCGGACACCCACCTTACCCCTCTCCCTCGAGCGAGAGGGCTGCGCAGACTTGGCAGCTTGCTGCCTAGTCGCAGCTGGGTGAGGGGGTTGCGATCCAAGGGACCGCGCGGGCCGCAGGCCCGCTCCCCCTCATCCAACCCCGCCGCGGCTCCTCCGTCGCCAACGCTTCCCATCCTTCCCTCAAGGGAGAAGGAAGGTCTTGAACTTGCCCACACCCCCCAGAGCAAATTCCAATCCGACTGCATCGGCTCGACTGCTCCAAATTTTCATTTTGTCGCCTTTTCCAAGTCAGCAGATGATTCCATCCGCCCGGAAAGCAAGCCTACCGCCCCATCGCCGCCTCGATCTCCGCGACGGTGCGCGGCACGGCTTCGCTCAGCCGCTGCGAACCGGTCGGCGTGATCAGGTACAGATCCTCGATCCGGATGCCGTAATTGGCGGACTGGACGTACAGCCCCGGCTCCACGGTGATCACCGCGCCCGCCGGCAGCGGCTTCGACATGTCGCCCACATCATGGACGTCCAGCCCGACCAGATGCCCCAGCCCATGGGTGAAGTCGTCCACCCGCCCGGCCTTGCGGAACACGTCCTTCGCCGCCTCGACCAGATCCTCATAATAGACCCCGGCCTTCAGCCTGGCGACGGCCGCCGCCTGCGCGGCGAGGACCAGCTCATAGGATGCCCGCTGTTCGTCGGTGAACCTGCCGCCCGCGGGGAAGGTGCGCGTCACGTCGCAGGCATATCCCCCGACGGAGGCCGCCGCGTCGATCAGGATCAGATCCTTCTCCCCGATCACCCCGCCGCCGCCGGTATAGTGCAGCGACGCCGCGTTGCGCCCGGTGGCGACGATGCTGTCATAGGCCAGCCCGTCGCCGCCCCCGGCGCGGAAACCATCCTCCAATATCGCCTTCAACTGCCTTTCGGTCATGCCGGGGCGCACCTGCTTCATCGCGGCGAGATGGCCGCGCGCCGTCGCCGCCATCGCCTTGCGCATCAGCTCCAGTTCGCGCGCCTCCTTGACGATGCGCAGCGCGGGCAGAAGGCCGCTGTCGTCTTTCAGGGATACGCCCGGCACCCGCTGCATCACCTTGCCGTAAAGCTCCAGCGCCTTGGGAACGGGCGCGGTCGCGCTGACGATCGGCCCCAGGAAATGCAGCGTCTTGGACCGCTCGGCCAAAGCGGTGACAAGGCTCCCCAGCCCGCCGGTGCGCGCCACCCGGGAAAAGCCCGTGCGCCGCTCCACTTCGGTGCCCAGCGGCAGGCGCTCGACCTCCCACCGCTCCGACTCCACATCGCGCGACGGCAGCAGCAGCCATTCCCTGACCGTGCGTTCGGCGGGCGCCATGACAAGCACGGCGTCCGGCTCGTCGACAATGCCGGTAAGCCATGCGAAATCGCCATCCTGCACGAAGGGCGGCGCCACCGCCGCGCTGCTTTCCACCGGCCCCGCGCCATGGACGACGGCGACGCCGTCCTTCAACGCCTCCATCACCCGGCGGCGGCGCTCGCGAAACACATCGGGCGCGAAGGGAACGGTGCCCGAAGGCGTCGCAAAGCCCTGCGGCGGCAGGACCTGCGCCCGCAACCCGGCGGCGCACAGGAACGAAGCCGTCCCGCCCGCGATTATCGACCGTCGATCCCACATGTCCCTGAACTCCCTTGCTGAAAGGATTGGAACAGCAAGAGGCGTATGATGTCAATAATACAGTAAAAGGCCCCGCCAAAAAGGCGAGGCCATTCTATGGAAGCTTCTTGGACTTGGGCTCAGATCTTGTCGCCAAGCGCGCCCTTGACCGAACCCTTGACGTCCTGCGCCGTGCCCTTGGCCTTCTGCGCCTTGCCCTCCGCGACCAGATCGGGATCGCGCTGGTTGCGCCCAGCCGCTTCCTTGATCGCACCGGCCGCCTTGTTGCCGGCCGCCTTCACCTTGTCGGTCATCTCGCCCATCGGTTGTCTCCTTCAGTTGCTGTTGCCCGATAAACGGATGGGCAGAACCGAAAGTTGCCTCCAATACGCAGGCGGAACGGACGGAAGAGGAAACAGGGTGACAGGCGGAGTCGGGGATCGCCCGCTAGTCCGTCTCGGATGGCTTGCGCGCCCGCCGTTCCGCCACGAATTCGCTGATCGCCTGACCGCTGGCGTTCAGCAGCGGATAGGTCCGCGCATCGGACAGCCAATCCGGCCGCCGCGCGCCGCTGCCATAGAAAGTGTCGTAAACCAGGCTGAACGCCAGAAAGACCAGCGTCGCGCCGATCAGCCCCTTGACCGCGCCGAAGCCCGCGCCCAGCACCCGATCGACGGGCCCCAGCACAGACTGCCGCGTGCGCCGGCCGATGGCGTGAGCCAGCAGCTTGCCCGCGCCAAAGGTGATGCCGAACACCAAGGCGAAGGCAAGCACCGCCGCGCCGCTGGTGCTGCCGACGAAGGGCGCCGCCAGTTCCGTCGCCGAAGCGTGAAAAAGGCGGATCGCGAAGATCGCCAGCACCCAGGCGATCAGCGACAGGGTTTCCTGCACGAAACCGCGCATCAGGCCGAAAATGGCGCAGCCGCCGATCAGCAGCAGGACGAGAATGTCGATCGCGTTCATCGCGCTGTTGGCTATCCGCGGCCGAGCATCTGGTCAACAAGTTGCGCAAGCGCGCGATAACCGCTGACCGAAATGCCCTTGACCCCATCGGCCACGGCGGCGGGAACGAAAGCGCGGTTGAAACCGAGCTTGGCCGCCTCGCGCAACCGCAACGGGGCATGGGCCACCGGGCGGATTTCGCCGGACAAGGCGATTTCCCCGAACAGGACGACATCGGCGGGCACCGGCCGCTCCGACAGCGCCGACATCAGCGCGGCTGCGACAGCCAGGTCGGCCGCCGGGTCCGACAGGCGATAGCCGCCCGCGACGTTCAGATAGACTTCGCAGGTCGAAAAGCTGAGGCCGCAGCGCGCCTCCAGCACGGCCAGCACCATGGCCAGCCGCCCGCTGTCCCAACCCACGACAGCCCGGCGGGGCGTGGCCCCGCTGGAAAGGCGGACGACCAGCGCCTGGATTTCCACCAGCACCGGGCGCGTCCCTTCCAGCGCCGGAAAGACGGTGGCGCCGGTCACATTCTCGTCGCGATGGGTCAGGAACAGGGCGGACGGATTGGCGACCTCCTCCAGCCCCTCGGCCACCATCGCGAACACGCCGATCTCGTCCGTGCCGCCGAAGCGGTTCTTGATCGCGCGCAGGATGCGATATTGGTGGCTGCGCTCTCCCTCGAAGCTCAGCACCGTATCGACCATATGCTCCAGCACGCGGGGGCCCGCGATGCTGCCGTCCTTGGTCACATGACCGACAAGGATCAGGGCGGTGCCGCGCTGCTTGGCGAAGCGGATCAGTTCCTGGCTCGACGCGCGCACCTGGCTCACCGTGCCGGGCGCGCCCTCGATCAGGTCGCTGTGCATCGTCTGGATCGAATCGATGATCAGCAGCGCGGGCGGCGCGCCCTCCCCCAGCGTCGTCAGTATGTCGCGCACCGAAGTGGCGCTGGCAAGCTGCACGGGCGCATTGCCAAGCCCCAGCCGCTGCGCGCGCAGGCGCACCTGATCCGACGCTTCCTCGCCGCTGATATAGGCGACGCTGTGCCCGGCCGACGCAATGCGCGCGGCCGCCTGCAACAGCAGGGTCGACTTGCCTATGCCCGGATCGCCGCCGATCAGCGTGGCGGAACCGGACACGATGCCGCCGCCCAGCGCCCGATCGAACTCCGCAATGCCGGTGGTGGTGCGGGGCGGCAGTTCGACCTTGTCGTCCAGCCCCACCAGCGTCAGCGCCCTGCCGCCGCTATGCAGGTCGTGGCGGGCGGAAAAGACCGTTTCGGCCGCTTCCTCGACAATGCTGTTCCATTCGCCGCAATCGTCGCACTGCCCCTGCCACCGGCCCGAAACGGTGCCGCATTGCTGACAGACGAATTTTCGCTTTGCCTTGGCCATGCGGCACGCATATCAGAACATATGCGGAACACAAATCCTCTTTGCATCTTGCCATGGAAACCGGGCGCGCTGTGGCGCATTGTTTCGCCATGAAGACCATTCGCGTCGCGAGCTACAATATCCGCAAGGCCATAGGCACCGACCGCCGCCGGGTTCCCGAGCGGGTGATCGACGTGCTGAACGAACTGGACGCCGACATCATCGCCCTGCAGGAGGCTGACCGGCGCTTCGGCGTCCGGTCGGCGGCGCTGCCGCCCTGGCTGCTGGAGAGCATCAGCCCCTATAAGCCGGTGCCCCTCAACGTGCAGGTCGATTCGATGGGCTGGCACGGCAACGCCATATTGGTGCGAAAGGATGTGGAGATCGGCGCGCACGACGTTCTGCACCTCCCCTGCCTGGAGCCGCGCGGCGCGACCATGGCGGAGGTGACGTTGGGCAAGACGCATCTTCGCATCTTCGGCATGCATCTCGACCTGTCCGGGCTCTGGCGGCGCAAGCAGGCCGCCGCGGTGATCCACGCGGCAGGGCAGCGCGACGCCATGCCGACGGTGCTGATGGGCGACCTCAACGAATGGAGCGCGGAACGGGGGTGCCTGGCGGATTTCGCGCGGCATTACAGCTTTGCGCCCTGCGGCCGTTCCTTCCATGCGCGACGGCCGGTGGCGCGGCTCGACCGGATCATGCATTGCGGGCGGTTGAAGCTGGTCGATTGCGGCGTGCATGAAAGCGCGGGAGCGCGGAAGGCGTCCGACCATCTGCCCATCTGGGCGGAATTCAAGCTGGGGTGACGGCGAAGCTCCATCATGTTCCTGCGAAGGCGGGAGCACCGAACCCTTTGCGCAAACGCGCCTGTCCATCAGCACCCCCTCGACAAGCCCCCCTTGCTCTGCAACTCTCAACCCCATGAAAGAGCGGGAACTCAGGCTCGCACTGGTCTGCTATGGTGGGATCAGCCTGGCCGTCTACATGCACGGCATCACCAAGGAAATCTGGCATCTGGCCCGGGCCAGCCGGGCGTTCCATGACGGCGTGCCGTCCGGCAACAGCAGCGAGGCGGTCTATCGCAAGCTGCTGGAGGATCTGGAAACGGCCTGCGGCGTCAAATTGCGGGTGATGCCCGACATCATCGCCGGGGCCAGCGCCGGCGGCATCAACGGCATCTTCCTGGCGCAGGCGATAGAGACTGGCCAGTCGCTGGACCCGCTGACCGATATGTGGCTCGACAATGCCGATGTCGAAAAGCTGCTCGATCCCGATGCCCGCCCCGCCCGGCGGATCACCAAATTCTGGGCGACGCCGCTTGTGTGGATGGCGGCGCGGCATCCGGGAGACACGGTCGAGCGCACCGTCGCCCCCGATACGCGGGAGGAGGTTCGGCACAAGCTGTCGCACTTCATCCGCTCCCGCTGGTTCGAGCCTCCCTTCGGCGGGGAAATCTTCACGGCCATGATCCTGGACGCCTTCGACGCGATGGAGGCGACCGGGCGCGGCCCGGCGCTGCTGCCGCCCGGCCATCCGCTGGACCTGTTCGTCACCGTCACGGATTTCGAAGGGCATCCGCAGAGCCTGAACCTCAACAGCCCCCCACAGGTGGTGGAAACGGAACATCGGCTGTCCATCGGCTTTCGCGCCCGCGGACATGGACAGCGCAACCTTGCCGATCCCGCCGAACTGGTCTTCGCCGCCCGCGCCACGGCCAGCTTTCCCGGCGCCTTTCCGCCCTTCACCGTGCGCGAGCTGGACCGGGTGCTGAAACGCCGCCATCGCGCCTGGCCGACGCGGGACGCCTTTCTGGCGCGCGCCCTTCCCCGCCATGCAGCGCGCGGACGCGCCGAGGACGCGGTGCTGATCGACGGCTCGGTGCTGGCGAACGCCCCGTTCGCCCAGGCCATCGGCGCGCTCAGGAACCGCCCCTCCCGGCGGGAGGTCGACCGGCGGTTCGTCTATATCGATCCCAAGCCCGGCCATCGCTCGATCCAGCTCAATCGCCACGGCGAGGCGGAGGAAGCCTCATCGGGCGAGGATGCGCCGCTGCCGGGCTTCTTCCGCACCATTTTCGGCGCGCTCAGCGACATTCCCCGCGAACAGCCGATCCGCGACAATCTGGACGCCATAGACCGGCACAGCGCCCGCATCCGGCGCATGGCGCGCATATTGACCGCTCTGCGGCCCGGCATAGAGGCGGAAGTCGAAAGCGCCATCGGCGGCATGCTGTTCCTGGATCGCCCGACGCCGGCGCGGCTGTCCGCCTGGCGCAGCAAGGCCCAGCAACGGGCCGCCAGTTCCGCCGGCTTCGCCTTCCCCGCTTACGGCCACCTCAAGCTGTCCGGCATCGTCGAGGACTTGGCCGACCTGCTGTTCCACCTGAGCGGGGAGGAAAGCCCGCTGATGCGCGAAAGCTACCGTCAGGCGCTATGGGGCCATGTCAGGTCGATCGGCGCGGACCAGTTGACGGAGGATGTCGGACCCGCATCCGCCCCGGTCGGCTTCTTCCGCCAGCATGATCTGCCCTTCCGCATTCGCCGCCTGCGCTTCCTCGCCCGGCGTCTGGCCGAAACGCTGGAGGTGGAGGGCGCCGCGGACGACGCCGTCATCCAGAAGATGCACGACGCCATCTACGCCGCCCTGTCGCACTATACCGAATGCGAGGGCGCCGACTTCTACAATGGGGAAATCAAGGCGGCGGCGCGCGAAGTCCCCAATGATCCCGGCGCAGCGCTGGAGGCGGTGGCGCAGCTACGCGGCCTGCGCGAACGGGACGAAGCGGCGGACATGATGCTGGCCGATGCCCTGGCGGCGCTGCCCAGGGCGGCGCGTCGGACCATGCTGCTCGCCTATCTCGGCTTCCCCTTCTACGACATCGCCACCCTGCCGCTGCTGCAAGGGCATGGGATGGACGAATATGATCCGGTCAAGGTCGACCGCATCTCGCCGGAGGATTGCAGCGCGATCCGCTCCGGCGGGGCGGAAGCGACGCTGAAAGGCGTAGAATTCAATAATTTCGGCGCCTTCTTCAGCCGCGCCTATCGGGAGAACGACTATCTGTGGGGGCGGCTTCATGGGGTGGAGCGGCTGCTGGACATCGTGATTTCTGCATGTCCCGCGGCAAGCCGTCTTTCCCAGGAAGCGGTGCATCAATATAGGCGAACCGCTTTCATGGCGATTCTGGATGAGGAGGAGGAGCGGCTGGACCATGCCGCCGACCTGATCGCCAGCTTGAGAGAGGAGATCGGGTGAACGCAGGCAAGACGCTGTTTCCGATGCTGGTGCTGGCACTGGCCGCCGGTTGTTCTCCTGGCTCCGATGGACAGACGAGCGCAAAGGCGGGGGAACGGCCCGGCGAGCCGCGTGACGCCCTCGGTTCCCTCGCGCTACCCGACATGCCTTTGCGCCGGGAAGAGGCGGCGGAGACGCTTCCCGCATCTTCCGCCCTCGCTGCCGCGCCTTCGCGCCCCGGCGGAAAAGGCGCCGGACGGCAGGCGGACGCCGGCCCGACGAGCGCCGTGCCATTGCGGCTGCTGCCGATGAAGCCTTCGGTGGTCAACATCCCGCCGCCCCCCTATGTCCCCGACCTGCCGCCATCGGACGGCGCGGCCGACATCCAGCCCTTTCCCGATGAGGTGACGCGCTACATGGTCGACCGCGACAGTTGCGACCATTTCCGGGGCGAGGAAGCCTATGATCCGGAGCGGCTGGCCTATTTGCAGGACAATATCGCGGCGCTCTGCACCGGCACCGATGCGCGGCTGGCGCTGCTGCGCCACCGCTATGCCCATGTCCCGGCGGTCATCTCGGCGCTCAGCGGCTATGATGACCGGATCGAAGGAAATGCGTCGCAATAGGGCCTTATGAAAGGGCGTCGATCTGGGCGGCGAGTTCGATGTCCCGGCGCGACAGGCCGCCGGCATCATGGGTGGTGAGCAGGATGTCGACGCGGTTGTAGACATTCGACCATTCGGGATGATGATCCGCCTTTTCCGCAAGCAGCGCCACCTGCGTCATGAAGCCGAAGGCGGCGTTGAAATCCTTGAAGGTGAAAAGGCGGCGGATGCCGTCCGGATCCTGCACCGGCGCCCATTCCGGCAGATTCCTCAGCGCCAGCGCGCGTTCCTCCCCATCCAGCTTCGCGATCATCTGTCTTTCCCGTCCCTTGCCCGGCCGATTCCTGGCGGCGTTAACTCATTTTCCCAAGCGTCGGCGGTTTGCAGACGATTCGGAACATGCTTTATGTCTCTCCCATGGACGATGCCGGTCAACAGCCCCGATTTGCGCCGACGCGCGAGGATATAGAAAGCCTGGCGCTGGCGGCCCTGTCGCGCCTGCCGGAACCGTTTCGTTCGCACCTGTCGAATGTCGTGCTGTTTGTCGAGGAATTTGCCGATCCGCAGGTGCTCAAGGAAATGGAGATCGACGATCCCTTCGGCCTGACCGGCCTTTACACCGGCCGGCCCGTCGGGGAAGCGGCGCAAAGCGGAGACCTGCCGCCGACGGTCCATCTTTTCCGCCGCCCGCTGCTGGACGAATGGGTGGAAACCGGCGTGCCGCTCGACATGCTGATCACCCATGTCGTCGTGCATGAGATCGGCCATCATTTCGGCCTGTCCGACCTCGACATGCATGTGCTGGAGGACATGGTCACTCTATGAGCCGGGCGGGATTGCACCTGTCGGGCGTCGCCTGCGCGCGCGGCGGGCGGCTGCTGTTCCGCGGCGTCGACCTGGCGATGGAGCCGGGCGGCAGCGCCTTGCTGAAGGGGCCGAACGGCATCGGCAAGTCCAGCCTGATGCGGATTTGCGCCGGGCTGCTGCGGGCAACGGCGGGGACGGTCGATCGCCATGGCCGGATCGCGCTGGCGGACGAGCGGCTGGCGCTGGACATGGAGCAACCGCTCGAAGCGGCGCTCCGTTTCTGGACGCGGTTGGATGCAGTGGCGTCGGACGCACTGGACGCGGCGATGGCGGCAATGGCGCTGGAGCCCCTCCGCCAGGTGCCGGTGCGCATGCTGTCGACCGGGCAGCGCAAGCGGGCTGCGCTGGCACGGGTGATCGCAAGCGGCGCGCCGATCTGGCTGCTGGACGAGCCGGGCAACGGGCTGGACGAAGCGGCACTGGACCTGCTCGGAACGGCGGTTGCGGGGCATCTGGCCAAGGGCGGGATCGTCGTGGCGGCGTCGCACCAGCCGCTGCCGCTGGCGACGCCGGTGATTGTGGCGATGCAGGACCATGCATGGGCGGAGGAGGAGGCATGACCATCCTCCTGACGCTCGCGGCGCGGGATTTGCGGCAGTCCTGGCAATCCGCCGGGCTGTGGCTGCCGGTCGCCTTCCTGTTGCTGGTGGCCAGCCTCTACCCCTTTGCCGTTGGGCCGGACGCCGCGCTGCTGCAGCGGAGCGGCGGCGGCATGCTGTGGATCGCGGCGTTGCTGGCCAGTCTTTTGCCCGTGGACCGGCTGGTGGCGCCGGATCGGGATGCGGGCGTTCTCGATCAGATAGCCCTGCGCGGAATCGGGGAGGAGACGGTCGTGCTCGCCCGGCTGATCGCCCATTGGCTGGGCTTCGGCCCGGCGCTGATGATCGCCACCCTGCCCGCCGCCGCACTGTTGAAGCTGGACGGGGCGACCATAGGCTTGCTGGAAGCCGGATTGCTGATCGGCACGCCCGCCCTTGCGGCGCTGGGGCTGCTGGTGGCGACGCTGACGGCAGGCCTGCGCTCCAGCGGGGCGCTCGCCGGACTACTGGCCCTGCCGCTCGCCGTGCCGCTGCTGATCTTCGGCGCCGGGACGCTGGGCGACGGAAGCGGCGCAGCGCTCAAGTTCCTGGGCGCAGCGTCCCTGCTGCTGGTCGCGATCACCCCCTTTGCCGGCGGCGCGGCAATCCGCGCCGGGCGGGAGTGAAAGACGGGTTGGGTGGTTTCTTGCCATAAGCCCCTCCCCTTCAGGGGAGGGGTTGGGGTGGGGGCGTGCCTTTACAGGTCAACTTTTCCCGTGGGGCACGCCCCCACCCCTCAGTCCCCTCCCCTGAAGGGGAGGCGAAGCATTGACGTCCGCCATTGCCCAATGTCCCACAAGATCAAGCGTCGGCCCATCGCCGCAGCAGATTGTGATACACGCCGGTCAACCGGATGACCTGCGCATTGTCATGGCCCAGTTCGCCCGCCAGCGCCTGAACGCTGCTGTCGAGATCGAAGAGCATCTGCCGCGCGGCATCGTCCCGCACCATGGATTGTAGCCAGAAGAAGCTGGCCACCCGACGCCCCCGCGTCACCGGTTCCACCCGATGCAGCGACGATGACGGATAGAGCACCGCATGGCCGGCCGGCAGCTTCACCTGCTGCACGCCGAAATTGGTCTCGACCGTCAGTTCGCCGCCGTCATAGCTGCCGGGCTCCTCCAGGAAGACGGTGATCGACAGGTCCGAGCGCACGCGAAAGCCGGTGCCGGCCTGCATCCGCACTGCATTGTCCACATGGGTGCCGAAGGCCTGACCGCCCGCATAGCTGTTGAACAGCGGCGGGAAGACCTTGAGCGGCAACGCGGCGGCAATGAACAGGGGCGAGCGGCCCAGAGCATCCAGCACGATCTGCCCTGCCTGCTTCGCTTCGCCGCAATCCTCCGGCAGTTGCAGGTTGCGCTTGGCGAGCGCAGACTGGTGGCCGGAGGTGACATTGCCGTCGACCCATTGCGCCGCGTCGATCAGCGCGCGAACCCGGGCGACGGCCTGGCCATCCAGCAGTTCGGGGATGACGGTCAGCATGCCGATGAACCTGGACAGGCACGGATGAAGCGGAAGCGGCCCATTGCAGTCACTCCGCCCCGCCGCGCAGGACGAAGGGAATTTCGACCACGCCCTTGACCCGGACGGCCTGGCCATCGCGCATCACGGGTTTCCAGCGCCAGCCGCGCACCGCGTCGCGCGCCGCATTGTCGAGCCGGGGAAAACCGCTGCTCTGCGCGATGGAGAGGTTCTCCACCGCGCCATCCAGACCCAGCGTCAGAGCCAGAACGACGGTCCCCTGTTCGCGCCTGCGACGGCTCTCCACCGGATAGCGGGGCGGCTTGCCGGCGATCATCTGCGCGCCCAGGTCGCCGCCCTGGACCAGGCTCGATCCCATGGATGCGGCGGGCGGCGCGGGGGGTGAGGAAAGCGCGACGGGAAGAGCAGGCGGCGCAGGCGGCACGATCTCGGGCGTGGTCGCCACGGCCGGCGCCGGCGGCTGGGGCACTTTCACCAGTGGCGGCGGCGCGACGATCTTGGTCTGCGGCGGGGGTGGCGGGGCCTCCGCGGATGGAGGCGGAGGAGGCGGTGGCATGAGGTTCACGACCGACAGGCGCGCCTCCCGCACGCGCTGCGCATGATGCCGGACCTGGACCAGCGCGGCGATAAGGACGGCATGAAGCAGGACGATGACAAGAATGGCTGGAACGTTCGGCCCACGCCGCGCGCCATAGCGGGCGGGAGCAGCCTCGAATCGAACAGGTGCGCTGGGGACGGAGAGCGGAACGGCGGGGGATGGGACGATCGCGTCATCCGCCGCCTCTTCAACATATCCATCTGCTACGCGAAGCATGCCAGATCCCCTTTGCCGCCCTGCCGGCGAAACCGGTCCATAACGCGAATCCTAATGCTACTCAATCGCATCTTTACCATGGGACCGGACGGGTGGCGACCCGAGGAGGATAGGAGTGCATCGCCACCCGCCCGTTTCCCCCGGCAAGGGACGAGTGCCGGGGGATAGGGATCGGTCAGAACATATAGTTGAGGCTGAACACCGCCGACCGGGTCGGGGCAGGCTGCGCCCAGCTGTTATTGATGTTGTTGCGCACCGTCGTCACATATTTCTCATTGGTGAAGTTCTGCACATTCACCTGCGCCTTCAGATTCTCCGTGATCGGGTAGGAGGCCATGAAACGGTGGATCGTGTAGCTTGGCACCCGGTAGCCGACATAGCTGTTGGCGACCAGTTGGGCGAGCGACGGCTGGTTCAGCAGGAAGCTGCCCTGATAGGTCAGGCCATAGCCCAGTTCCAGGCCGAAGCCGAAGCGGTAGGTCGTGAACAGGCTGCCCGAATGCTTCGGGGTATTGGTCAGCGCGTAACCAGCCGTCGGATCAAGGAAGGTCGTGCTGTTGGCGCAGGTGCCGGCGGCCGGGTCGGTCGCGCCCGGATGGGCGAGGCAATAGTCGGAAACCCCCTGCTTGATCTTGCTCTTGAGGTACATGTAATTGGCCGAAATCGTCCAGTTGCTGGTGATGTTGCCCGACGCGCCGAAGGACACGCCCTCCACCCGCTGGCGGCCATCCGTCGCCTGATCGCGCAGCAACGGATCGCCCGACACCACCTTGATCTGGTTGCGGTCGTTGCGGAACAGCGCCAGGGTCAGCAGCAACTGCTTGTCGAACAGGTCGGCCTTGGCGCCGATCTCGTAATTCTTCGTGGTTTCCGGCCTGACATTGCAGGTGCCGCTACCGCCCGCGGCATTGTCCGCGGTGCAGCTTCCGTCGACCGACGATTTGGACGGCAGCTTGGAGTTGCCGAAAGCGACATAAAGGCTGGTGTCCGGCGTCGGCTTCACGACCGCGCCGATGCGGAAGGAAAAGAGATTGTCGTCCACCTCCAGCCGAGTGCCGACCGTGCTGATCTGGCCAAGCTGCGCCGAACCGCCCGTCGTGTTGTAGGTGAAGGTGCGGTTGAAGCCCTTGACCTTCTCATAGCGGACGCCGCCGTTGATCTCGAACCAGTCGGTGAACTTCATCGTATCGAACAGATAGGCGGCATAGCTGGTCTGTTCCCCGACATTATGCGTGCCCAGGATGAAGTTGACCGGCCCGACATAATTGTTGCTGCCATAGACGCGGGCCAGGCCGGTGGTGGCCGCAGGGCCGACGATGCCGGACGACGGATCGGCGATATTCACCAGCGGCAGGTAGAAACCAAGGCTGGCGGCGGCATTATAGGCCGGATTGGCGGCGCCGGCACCGGTGGCAGGCGCGGTGAAAGGCGCGGCATAGGGATCGAAGCCGTTGGCGCTGCGGCCCAGGCTGCCCTGCAACTGGTCGTAGCGCTCCCACAGGGCCGAACCGCCGACGACCAGCGTATGGCCGATGCCGCCGGTGTCGAAATCGGCGCTGAGGTCGATCTGGTTATAGGCGGTTTCATTGGTGATGAAGCGCTGGTTGCCGCGGCCGCCGATCGGCAGGTAATAGCCGACCGGAATGGTGAGCGTTTCGCCGGCGGCGGTCGTGCCGATGCGCTGCGTGCATGCGCCGCCGGTGTCCGGGTTGAAGCCGCCCGCCGTTCCGTTGTCGAGGCAGAAGACGCCGTTCGGCTGGCTGGTCACCGTATCCTGGCGGATATGTTCGTACCGCGTCAGGTTGCGGACCTTGACCGTATCCCTGAAGGCATGGCTGAAGATCGCCTGCAGCGACTTGGTCTTGCTGTCCTGGCGGTCGATATTGGCGAAGCCGTAATAGCCCGACCGGTCGAACTGGTCGACGATGCCCCCCAGCGCCGGGAAGTAGCGGATGCCATATTGCGGCATCGCCTTGTCATCCAGATATTCGCCCTGCAGCGTCAGGCTGGTGGGGCTGTCGATGCCGATGGTGATCGCGGGCGCCACGCCCCAGCGCTCATAATCCTCGACATCGCGGCCCGGCACATCGTTGCGGTGATAGACGGCGTTGAGGCGCACGGCGATCAGGTCGTTGACGCGCTTGTTCGCGTCGATGGTCGCCCGATAATAATTGTCCGTGCCGATCCCGGCGTTCAGGATCGTCTTGTCCTCGGCCAGCGGACGCTTCGTCACCAGGTTGATCGTGCCAGCGACCGAACCGCCGCCGTTCATGACCGAATTGGCGCCGTTGGTGACTTCGACCTGCTCGATATTATAGACTTCGTTGCGGTTCAGGAACGCGCCGGAACGCACGCCGTCGACCGTGACGTCGTTCTTCGCGTCCTGCCCGCGCAGGATGATGCGGTCGCCATAGCCGAAGCCGCCCTCGCCCGCGCCGAAGGTGATGCCGGGAACGGTCGACAGCACGTCGCGCAGCGTCAGCAGGTTCTGCTGCTGGATTGTTTCCTTGCCGATCACCGTGATGGTCTGCGGCGTATCGAGCAGCGGCCGGGTATATTTGGGCGATTCCGCCTTTTCGACCTTGATGGGCGATTCCTCGATCGCCGTGTCGGTGACCGTCATCCCGCCAAGCTTGGCGCCCTGCGCTGCATCCTGCGCCTGCGCGGACGAGGCAAAGGCGATTGCGCCGACGCAACTCAGCGCCAGGAAGGACGGTCGTGACAGTGCTTTGGACATGGAAACAGAACCCCTTTCTTGAACCTTGAGGGGTCTGCTATTGCGACTTGTTCGCAGAGTCAACGCTATTGCGAGTAATTATTATTTTATGATTGTATATTATCGTTGAAAAGCCAGCATCTTATCGCGCTCGCCAGATTGGGCGGATCGGCCGCCGCCATGCGCGCGACATCGATGCGCGCGATCAAGGCGTTGACGGGCAAACCCTCCCGCAGGGCGGCCGCACGCAGGGCTTGCCAGAATATCGGTTCCAGGCTGATCGCGGTCTGATGGCCCGCAATCGTCACGCTGCGCTTGACGGGCGGAGCGAAGGGCGATGCCGCCGGCGCCGAAGCGTCAATGGAAGGCCCCTCGCCTTCCATCAGTACATATGCTGGCCGCCGTTGATCGACAGCGTGCTGCCGGTCACGAAGCCCGCCTCCTCGCTGCAGAAGAAGGCGACGCCACGGGCGATCTCATCGGCATGGCCCAGACGGCCGACCGGGATCTTGGCGACGATCTTTTCCAGCACCGCCTGCGGCACCGCCGCGACCATGTCGGTGTCGATATAGCCCGGCGCGATCGCATTGACGGTGACGCCATATTTCGCGCCTTCCTGCGCCAGCGCCTTGGTGAAGCCATGGATGCCGGACTTGGCGGCCGCATAGTTGACCTGGCCATATTGGCCCGCCTGCCCGTTGATCGATCCGATATTGACGAAACGGCCCCAGCCGCGCTCCCGCATCCCGCCGAAGGTCGCCTTGGCCATGTTGAAGCAACCGCCCAGATTGATGCGCATCACCTCGTTCCAGTCGTCGAAGCTCATCTTCGCCAGCACGCCGTCGCGGGTGATGCCCGCATTGTTGACGACGACGTCGATCGGCCCCAGCGCCTCGGCCACCTGCGCGCAACCGTCCAGACAGGCCTGGTGATCGCCCACGTCCCATTTGAAGGACGCTATGCCCGTCTTGTCCGAAAAGGCCTGCGCCTTGGCGTCGTTGCCGGCATAGTTGGCGGCTACCGTGAACCCCATCTCCTTGAGCGCCAGGCTGATCGCCTCGCCAATTCCACGCGTTCCGCCCGTGACGACTGCAACCTTGCTCATAGTGGCTCTCCTCAAAGAATATTGACGGGACGAAACTTACCTCTCCAACCAGCCGGCCAGTTCGCGACGGGCCAGAGTCTCGTACAGATTCATAGCGTCCGGGGAGGCGTTCAAACAACTCAAATGGACAAAATTATTGCCACCGGAAGCGATAAAATCCTCTTTGCCGCGAATGGCGATTTCCTCTAGGGTTTCCAGGCAATCCGCCGAGAAGCCGGGGGTCAGGACGGCAACATTCCGGACATTTTCCGAAGGGAGCTGACGCAGCACCGCATCGGTTGCCGGGCCCAGCCATTTCGCGGGGCCGAAACGCGATTGGAAGGTGACCCGGACCTCCCGCCCCAGAGCCTCGCCCAGCAGCCTTGCGCTTTCGACGCACTGGTCGCGATAGGGATCGCCCAATTGCCGCGTTCGCTCGGGCATGCCGTGGAAGCTGGCGATCAGCAGGTCCGGCGCGAAATCCAGGTTGGCGAGCTGCGCCTGGGTCGATGCGCGCAGCGCCTCGATATAGGCGGGATCGGCATGATAGGGCGGCAGCGTGCGGATCGCCGGCTGCGCCCGCATCTTCGCCAGCGCCGCATAGGCGGCATCGAGCGCGGTGGCCGTCGTCGCCGCGCAATATTGGGGATAGAGCGGAGCCAGCAGGATGCGGTCGCACCCTGCGGCGACCATCGCCGCCAGCCGCGCGCCGATCGCCGGATTGCCATAGCGCATCGCCCAATCGACCATCACGCCAGCGCCCATCCGCTCCTGAAGCCCGCGGGCGGCGTCGCGCGTATAGACGGCGAGCGGCGATCCCTCCTTCATCCACACCTGCCGATAGGCATGGGCGGATTTCTTCGGACGGGTCAGCAGGATCGGGCCGCGCAGGATCGGCTGCCACAGCAGTTGCGGAATTTCCACGACGCGCCGGTCGGAAAGGAATTCGGCCAGATAACGCCGCACCGATGCCGGGTCGGGACCGTCGGGCGTGCCCAGATTGATGAGGAGGAGGCCGATCTTGCCCAAGAATTTCACCCTTCCATCAGCAGGGGCAGGGTGCGGAAACGCCGCCCCGCCGTGGTGAACAGCGCATTGGCGACGGCGGGCGCCACCAGCGGCGCGCCCAGGTCTGTCAGCCCGGCGGGAGGCGCGGTGCTGCGGATCAGTTCGACCGTCACTTCCCCGACATCGCCCAGCCGCGGCAGACCCATGCGGCCCAGCATCGCCCGCGTCGGCATGCCCTTCGCATAGGGGACGGACGCCCCCATGGCGAATGCCAGCCCATGGATCAGGCCGCTTTCGACCTGCTGCCGGGCAATGTCCGGATTGACCTGATCCCCGCCGTCCACCGCGGCGACGATCCGTGAGACCTGCAACTTGCCCTCGGCCATGCCCGCCTCCACCATCACGGCGATGAAGGCGCCGTTCATCACATGCGCCGCCAGTCCCTGCCCGCTTCCTTCTATGCCGCCCTGCCAGCCGCCCATGGCGCCGACCGTGGTCAGGCAATGCGCCAGCCGGGGATTGCCGCCCAGCATCTGGATACGAAAGGACATCGCCTCCATCTGCGCCTGATGCGCCAGCTCGTCCATGAAACTTTCGGTGAAGAAAGCGCCGTGCAGATGCGCGTTGCCACGTGCGAACCCCAGCGGCAGGCCGACATCGGCGGGGAAGTGATCGACCGCCCAGTTGGGCACCGCATAGGGCAACTCCATGCCCGCCACCGCCAGCCGGGTGGACGTGCCGGACGCATCGGCGCCGGCCTCGTGCGGCAGCTTGCCATGGGCGATGCGCGCCCATGTCTGGGTCAGGGCGCAGGGGGCGGCGACCTTCGCCGACCAGCCCTCGATCGCGCCGTTGCGGCCCAGCTTGCCCGCCATGCGCGCATGGGCGGGGGCGCTGGGCCTGTCCTGGATCACATCCTCCAGCCGCGACCAGAGCAGTTGCACCGGCCGCCCCATCTCGCGGGAGAGGAGCGCGGCCTGCACGCCGGCCTCGAAATCCATGCGGCGGCCATAGCCTCCGCCGGCATGCAGCGGGTAGAGCGTCACCGCTTCCGCCGACAGCCCCAGCGCGCGGGCGATGGCGGCGCGGGCCAGGCCGGGCGCCTGCGTCGCCATCCATATTTCCGCGCTGTCCTCGCCGATCCGGGCGGTGGCGCACATCGGCTCCAGCGCCAGATGCAGGCCCGGCCGCACCCGATATTCGCTGGCGAGGATGGTCGCATCCCCGAACAGCGCCTGCGGATCGCCCTGCGCATAAAGCCGTTCGCCGGAGCCGGAAAAGGCCTGCTCCAGCGCCGCCTCCATCCCGGCGCTGTCCACCGGCCTGCCGGAAAGCGCGAAGACCGGGTCGGCCAGATCGAGCGCCTTGTTCGCCGCCCACCAGTTGCTGGCGACCGCCGCGACCCACCGGTCCCGCCGCACCAGCTTCAGGAAGCCGGTGACGGATTTCGCCGCGCCCTCGTTGACGCTTTTCAGCACGGCATCCCCGATCGGCCCCTGCCGAATGGAGGCGAAGACCATGTCGGGCAGGCGGATGTCGGCGGCGAAATTATGGCTGCCGTCGATCTTGGACGGGGTGTCCAGCCGGGGAAGCTCCTGCCCCGCCAGCCGGTCCACCTCCGCCTGGCGGAAGGGCAATATCTCGGGCAGGTCGAAGGTCGCGGCATCCTCCACCACCTCGCCCAGCTTCAACCGGCGCTGCCCGCCGTCGGAAATGATGCCGTTCTGGATGTCGCAGCTTTCCCAGGCGACGTCCCAGCGCGCCGCCGCCGCCTTGCACAACAGCACCCGCGCCGCCGCGCCCGCCTCCCGATAGGGCTGGTGGAACATCGGCACCGACGTGCCCGCGCCCGTCAGCATCAGGGCGCGGCGGGTCGCATATTGATCGATGGTCCATTCGCCCGCCTCGCCCGCCAGCCGGCTCCAGTCATTGGCCAGCCATTCGCGCGCCAGCAGGATATTGGCGTAGAGCGGCCCGATCGGCGCGCTCTGCACGCCGACGGTCCGCCAGTCCGCGCCCAGTTCGTCGGCCAGTATCTGCGGCAGAAGGGTCGTGACCCCCTGCCCCATCTCGGTCTGGGGCACGATGACGACAACCTGGCCAGACCGGTCGATCTTCAGGAAAGCGTTGAACGCGGTCTCGCCCGGCGCGGTGTTGAGACTGGCGCGATAGGAGCGCGGCCATATGGCCCATGCCAGCAGCAGCCCCACCGTGGCGCCCCCGCCGACCAGCAGGGTGCGCCGGTCCAAACCCTTTTTCGTCTGCTGACCCTGCTTCCGCGGTGCGCGCCCCATGCCATCGCTGATAGAGGGGCTTGGAAGCTCTGCAAAGCCCTATTGCGCCCGAAGGTTCAGGCGACGGGCCTGAGCTGGAGCCGGCGTATCTCGATGGCGGGGCAGCGATCCATCACCACCTTGAGCCCGGCCGCCTCGGCCCGGGCCGCCGCGGCCTCATCGACCACGGCCAACTGCATCCAGACCGCCTTGGCCCCTGCCGCTATGGCATCGTCCACTACCTCCCCCGCGGCGTCGCTGCGGCGGAAGATGTCGACCATGTCGATCGGCACGCCGATGTCGGACAGGCTGGCCCAGACGAATTCGCCATGGACATGCTCGCCCGCGATCTGCGGATTGACGGGCAGCACGCGATAGCCGTGATCCTGAAGGGTCTTCATCACGCCATAGCTCGGCCGGTCGGGCCGGTCGGAAATGCCGACCAGCGCTATGGTGCGGGTTTCGTTCAACAGATCGGCTATATCCTGCGCATCGGTAAGCGGCATGAGGTGTCCTCCATATTCGCGAGACATGGGAAGGACGCTGGAGAGGCGCAAGCCGTTCCCTCCAACCCCTTCATCCCCACGGAAGCCGGGATCTCAGGCGATAGGGCATGGAGTAGTCTCACGAGGTCCGGCTATCGCCGGGACGACGAAAGAAGGAACAGGGTGAAGACGTCAGCGCCCACCCCGCAACCACGCAACGACCTTCTCCGCAATCGTGCGGAAAGCCACACCATGCGCGTCGTCCCCCGCCGCCGGAGGATCGCCCGCATCGGACCGGCGGCGAATGTCGATGGCAAGCGGTATCCGGCCAAGGAAGGGCATCCCCATTTCCCCGGCGGCCGCTTCCGCGCCGCCCTGACCGAAGGGGTCCGACACTTCCCCGCAATGGGGGCAGGCATAGCCCGCCATATTCTCGACCAGGCCGATCATCGGCACCTGCGTCTGATCGAACAGGCTCACCGCGCGTACCGCGTCGATCAGCGCCAGGTCCTGCGGCGTGGAGACGATGACGGCGCCGGCCGGCTTGTGCTTCTGCACCATCGACAGCTGCACGTCGCCCGTGCCCGGCGGCATGTCGACGATCAGCAGCTCCGCATCGCCCCAATCCGCCTCGATCAGCTGGGCCAGCGCATTGCCCGCCATCGGCCCGCGCCAGGCGAGCGCCTTGCCCGGCTCGACCAGATGGCCCATGGAAAGCATCGGAACGCCAAAGGGGCTCTGCACCGGGATGAGCTGCTTGTCCTTCGCCTGCGGCTTCCTGTCCTCGCTGGCCATCAGCCGCGCCTGCGACGGGCCGTAAATATCGGCGTCGACCAGCCCTACCTTCACCCCCAGCCTTTGCAGCGCGACGGCGAGATTGGCCGACAGCGTGGATTTGCCCACCCCGCCCTTGCCCGATGCGACGGCGACGATCTTCAGCGGCCTGCGCTCGGCCGTCATGGCGATGCGCACATCCTCGACTCCGGGCACGGTCAGCGCGCCCTCCCGGATCGCGGCGGCCACGGCGTCGCGCTGATCGGACGACAGGCCCGCCACGTCCAGCACCAGCGACATCACCCCGTCCTTGAGGCGCGGCGCGCTGGCGCGGCCGTCGGTCAGCGTTTTGAGGCGAGCGGCGAAATCTTCAAGCTGGGTCATGGCAGGCCATCTAGGGACTTTCCCCGTCCGGCGAAACCGGCAGGCCGCCGTTTTTCTTGGCCATCGACATCATTCGAAACAATAATCGTTGCGAAGGGCACTGTTTTTCGCCGGAGAGCCTACCTATAGAGAAGGCATGAAGAGATTTTTCGGGTGGATGCCGGGCATAGCGAGCGCCATGGCCCAGGGTCCGTGGGGCGGCAAGAGCGACGGTCCGGATGGCAATGACGGCCAGGGCAAGGGCGGCGAAGGCAAGGGCAGCGACGGGCCGCGCAACCCGTGGACCCAGCCGGGACGCCCCGGCGCCAAGGGCCCTTCCGCGATCGAGGAACTGCTCCGCCGCAGCAAGGAAAGCTTCGGCCAGGGGGGTGGCGGCTTCGGCAATCTGCCGCCCCGCCCATCCGGCAAGGCGCTGTGGCCGGCCGCCATCGGCATATTGGTGGTGCTGTGGCTGGTGCTGACCTGCTTCCACCGCGTCGGCCCGCAGGAACGCGGCGTCGTCACCCTGCTGGGCAAATACAGCCGCACCCTGTCCCCCGGCATCAGCCTGACGCTGCCTGCCCCGCTGGAAAATGTGACGACCGTCGACGTCGAGGAAATCCGCACCATCGACATCGGCTCGACGCGGGCGGAAAGCGAGAATCTGGTCCTGACCGGCGACCAGAACATCATCGACCTCGCCTATTCCGTGCGCTGGAACATCCGCAGCCCGGAACTCTATCTGTTCCAGCTTTCCGACCCTGACTCGTCGGTGCGCGAAGTCGCCGAAAGCGCGATGCGCTCCGTCGTCGCCAGCGTCAGCCTGGAGGATGCGCTGGGCGCCGGCCGCACGGAGATCGAGCAGCAGGTCGAACAACGAATGCAGGAGATATTGGACGGCTACCGCTCGGGCATCCGCGTGCAGGGCGTCGCCATCAAGCAGGCCGATCCGCCGACCGCCGTCAACGATGCGTTCAAGGCGGTGTCCGCGGCGCAGCAGACGGCCCAGACCTATCTCAACGAAGCCCGCGCCGCCGCGCAGCAGGTGACCGCCAAGGCGCAGGGCGAAGCCGCCGCCTTCGACAAGGTCTATGAGCAGTACAGGCTCGCGCCCGACGTCACCCGCCGCCGCATGTATTATGAAACCATGGAGGGTGTCCTGTCGAACGTCGACAAGACCATCGTCGAAAGCGGCAATGTCACGCCCTATCTGCCCCTTCCCGAACTCAAGCGCCGGGCGCAGGGCAGCACCGCGCAGGGCAGCGCGACCGTGGAGGGCCAGTGATGCAGAACCTCGTCCGCCATCCCGTCGCGCTGGCGCTGCTGGCCATCGCCGCGCTGCTGCTGATCGGCAGCACCATCGCCATCGTGCCTGAAACCAAGCAGGGTGTGATCGTGCGCTTCGGCGATCCCAAGAAGATCATCAACCGCTATCGCCCCAACGAGGATTTCGGCAAGACGGGCGCGGGGATCATCCTGCGCTGGCCGTTCATCGACCAGATCGTCTGGATCGACAAGCGCGTCCTGTCGGTGGAGATGGAGCGGCAGCAGGTGCTGTCCACCGACCAGCTCCGGCTTCAGGTCGACGCCTTCGCCCGTTACCGCATCGTCGATCCGCTGCGCATGTACATCGCCGCGGGCAGCGAGGAGCGGGTGTCGGACGCCCTGCGCCCGATATTGGGCTCCGCGCTGCGCAACGAACTGGGCAAGCGGCCCTTCGCGGCGCTGCTCTCCCCCGAGCGGGGCCAAGTGATGGACAATATCGAGGCGGGCCTGAACCGCGTCGCCCGGCAATATGGCGCGCAGATCGTCGATGTGCGGATCAAGCGGGCCGACCTGCCCGACGGCGCGCCGCTGGAAAGCGCCTTCACCCGCATGCGCACGGCGCGGGAACAGGAAGCGCTCACCATCCGCGCTCAGGGCGCCAAGCAGGCGCAGATCATCCGCGCGGAGGCGGACGCCAACGCCGCCCGCATCTATTCGGAAAGCTTCGGCAAGGACGCCCAGTTCTACGATTTCTATCGCGCCATGCAGGCCTATCGCTATACTTTCGCTCCGGACCGGCAGGGGTCGACCACCATGGTCCTCTCCCGCGACAATGATTTCCTGAAGCAGTTCCAGGGGCGTTGATTTCATTACGGAACCAGCGTCATTCAATGAGGGTTAAGGCAAGACGGCGCATCCCGCTCATCGCAGAGTCCCGCCTTTCCTTCGCAAGTTCATGAGAGGACCGTCACGAGTGCGTTACGCTTATGCCATTACCGGCGCCCTGCTGCTCGGCGGCACGGCCATCGCCGTCACGACCAGTTCCAATGTCGGCGCGCAGGTCGCGCAGAATGAAGGCATGCAGGCCGCCGCCCCCGCCGGCGCCCCGGCAAGCCTGGCCGACATGGTCGAGAAGCTGCAACCGGCCGTGGTCAACATTTCCACCAAGCAGCGCGTGCAGGTGCAGAATCCCTTCGCCGGCACGCCCTTTGGCGACCTGTTCGGCGCTCCGGGCGGAAGGCCGCAGACCCGTCAGGCGCAATCGCTGGGGTCGGGCTTCATCATCTCCGCCGACGGCTATATCGTCACCAACAACCATGTGGTGTCCGCCGGCGCGGAAGGGGCCAGCGTCGATTCCATCACCGTCACGCTGACCAACAGCGAGGAATATCCCGCCAAGCTGGTGGGCCGCGATCCCGCGACCGACATCGCCGTGCTCAAGATCGAGCCGAGGAAAGCCCTGCCCTTCGTGAAGTTCGGGGACAGCACCAAGGCGCGCGTGGGCGACTGGGTGATCGCCATCGGCAATCCCTTCGCCCTGTCGGGCACGGTGACGGCCGGCATCATTTCCGCCGTGCATCGCGGCACCGGCGGCACCTACGACAAGTTCATCCAGACCGACGCCTCGATCAACCAGGGCAATAGCGGCGGCCCGATGTTCGACATGCGCGGCAATGTGATCGGCATCAACAGCCAGATCCTTTCGCCCTCGGGCGGCAATGTCGGCATCGGCTTCGCCATCCCGTCGGAACAGGCGGCGCCCATCGTCGACACGCTGCGCAAGGGCCAGGCCGTCAAGCGCGGCTATCTGGGCATCCAGATCAGCCCGCTGGGCGAGGATCTGGCCGATTCCCTTGGCCTCGCCAAGAATCGCGGCGAATTCGTGCAGGGCGTGGAGCCCGGCAAGGGCGCCGACAAGGCCGGGATCAAGGCGGGCGACGTGATCGTCAGCGTCGCCGGCCAGGAAGTGACGCCGGACCAGAATCTCTCGTCCATCGTCGCCAACCAGCCGATCGGCGGACGTGTGCCGATCGTGCTGCTGCGCAATGGGCAGCGGCAGACGGTGACGGCTGTCGTGGGCGAACGCCCGTCCGAAGACGAACTCAACGCCTTCGCTCAGAGCCAGGATGAAGATTTCAGCCAGCAGCAGGAGAACCCCTCCAATAATGGCCAGGCCAGCCAGCAGTCGCTGGGCATTTCGGCCATTCCGCTGACCTCGACCATCATCCGCCAGCTCGGCATCGCCGCCGATACGCGGGGTATCGTGATCACCGCCGTCGACGGCTCGACCGATGCAGGCGCCAAGGGCCTGCGCCGCGGCGACGTCATCATCACCGCGAACAACCGGCCCGTCGCGACCCAGGCGGACCTCGACGCGCAGGTGAAGGCGGTGTCGGCGCAGGGCCGCAGCGCGATCCTGCTCCAGGTGCTGCGGCGCGGCCAGCCCGCCGTGTTCCTGCCAGTGCGGCTGCGCGACAAATAAGCGCGCGCGCCGCAGGACAGGCCAAGAGCTGAAAACCAGCCGATCGTTACGGGTCGCGCTTGCCGGAAGCCCTGCCTCGCCTCTACAAAGGGGACGGCAGACTCCGGTGGGCGCGGCCCGTCACCTTTTTGGGAGAATGACGCGAGATGAGCGACGGCATTTTCATCGGCCTTGGCGCGCCGGACAAGGACGGCGGCATCCCCCAGACGCTGAACCTGCGCCGGGCCAATCGCCATGGCCTGATCGCCGGCGCGACCGGCACGGGCAAGACCGTGACGCTCCAGGGCATAGCCGAAAGCTTCTCCGCACTGGGCGTGCCCGTCTTCCTCGCCGACGTGAAGGGCGACCTGGCGGGCATTGCCATGGCCGGCTCCCCCACCGCCAAAAATGCGGACAAGCTGGTGGCGCGGGCCAGGGAGATCGGCCTCGACAATTACAGCTATGCCGACAATCCCGCCATCTTCTGGGACTTGTACGGCGAGCAGGGCCATCCCGTCCGCACCACCGTCAGCGAGATGGGGCCGCTGCTGCTTTCCCGGCTGATGGACCTCAACGAAACGCAGGAGGGCGTGCTCTCCATCGCCTTCAAATATGCCGATGAGGAAGGGCTGCTGCTGCTCGACCTGGGCGACCTGCAGGCAATGCTGGCCTATTGCGCGGAAAATGCCGACAGCCTGTCCGCGCGCTACGGCAATGTGACCAAGGCCAGCGTCGGCGCGATCCAGCGGCAATTGCTCCAGCTCGAAAGCCAGGGCGGCGACCATTTCTTCGGGGAACCCGCGCTCGACATTCACGACATGCTGAAGATCGATGAGAAGGGGCGCGGCTATGTGAACGTCCTCGCCGCCGACAGGCTGATGCAGAGCCCGAAGCTCTACGCCACCTTCCTGCTCTGGCTGCTCTCCGAACTGTTCGAGACGCTGCCCGAGGTGGGCGACCCGGACAAGCCGGTCCTCGTCTTCTTCTTCGACGAGGCGCACCTCCTCTTCGACGATGCGCCCAAGGCGCTGACCGACAAGATCGAACAGGTGGTGCGACTGATCCGTTCCAAGGGCGTCGGCGTCTATTTCGTGACGCAGAACCCGATCGACATTCCGGAAGATGTGGCGGGCCAGCTTGGCAATCGGGTCCAGCACGCCCTGCGCGCCTTCACCCCCCGCGACCAGAAGGCGATCAAGGCGGCGGCGGAAACCTTCCGCGTCAATCCGGACCTGAACGTCGAAACCGCGATCACCGAACTCAAGGTGGGCGAGGCGCTGGTGTCGCTGCTGCAGGAGGACGGCTCGCCCGGCATCGTCCAGCGCACGTTGATCGCCCCGCCCCGGTCGCGCCTAGGCCCGCTTGATGCCAAGGAACGGGCGATCATCCAGTCCATATCGCCCTGCGCGGGCAAATATGACGCGACCGTCGATCGGGAGTCGGCCGAGGAAATCCTCGCCGCCCGGGGTCAGGCCGCCGCCGCCGCCGCCCAGGCCGCCAAGGCGCAGGCCGAAGCAGACAAGGCGGCCGCCGCCCAGGCCAAAATAGAGGCCAAGCAGCGCGAGGCCCAGCTAAAGGAACAGGCGCGGCAGGAAGCCGCCGCCGCCCGTGAAGCCGCCAGGCCCTCCTCCTTCGACAAGGCGATCCAGTCCGCGACCCGCTCCGCCGCCTCGTCCGTCGGGCGTCAGGTCGCCAATGAAATCGGCCGGGCGGTCTTCGGCGGGTCCAGCCGCAGGTCCGGCGGCATTGCGGGGCAACTGGTACGCGGCATATTGGGCAGCCTGTTCAAATAAGCGGGGAGACATGCCATGCGAAAGAGGATCATCTTCACCTTAGGCATCTTCACACGGGGCACCTTCACCCTGGCCATCTGCACCCTGGGTCTGGCGCCTGCCCTGCCCACCCATGCGCAGGATTATCGCGACCTGCGCCGCGCCACGGACGCCGCCATCGCCAGCGACATCGCCCGCGATCGTCAGGCCGAACGCGATGCCAGACGCCAACCCTATGTGTCGCCCGGCTACGGCCCGATCCAGACCGCCACGGCAGCCCGCAATGCCTGCGCGGCCAAGGCGCGGGAAGAGGCAGGACCGGGCGCGAAGGTCCTGGGACGGATCGCCGCCAGCACCATGTCCACCGGTTGGGAAGTGGAAGGCGAAGTCGGTCCGTTCGACGGCCGGCGGTCGGTGCCCTTCGTCTGCTCCGTGCGCAATGGATCGGTAAGCGGCATCCTGTTGCAGCCGGATCGATAGGGTTCGACCCCACCGACACGGAAAGCCTGCCCAGCCGAAAGCCGCCATGCCCAATCGCATGGGGAACAGGCCCGATCTCCTCTAAAGCCAGACCATCACCGCCCCAAATATTGCTGCGCCTTTTCTCTACCGCCGCGGTTGCGAGGATCATTGTGCAGGCGCTAAGGAGGGCGCATGCTTAGCCCCCCGGTTCCCGCCCATCCCCTGCGCTTCGGCAATTTCCGGGCCTATCTGCTGGGGCGGCTGGCGACGGTTCTGGCGCAATATAGCATGATGATCATATTGGGCTGGCAGGCCTATAATGTCGCCCGCGAAACGATGAGCACCGGCGCCGCCTCGGCCCAGCTCGGCCTGATCGGGCTGGCGCAGTTCCTGCCCCTCTTCTTCCTGACGCCCGTGACGGGATGGGTGGCCGACCATTTCGACCGGCGCCTGATCACCCGTTTCACCCTGCTGCTGCTGGTGCTGGCGTCGGCCGTCCTCGCCTTCGCCACCTATGAGGGCTGGGTCAGCCTGCCGCTGATCTTCGGCATCGCCGCCCTGGTCGGCGTCGCGCGTGCATTCAATGGCCCGGCCTATAGCGCGCTCGCCCCCAATCTGGTCCCGCGCGAACTGCTGCCCAACGCCATCGCCATTTCCAGCGTCGTGTGGCAGGCGGGCATGATCGCGGGCCCGGCGCTGGGCGGCTATGCCTATGCGATGCAGCCCTGGGGGGCCTATGCGCTGGCGTCGGGCCTGTTTACGGTCGCCCTGCTCTGCATGATGCTGATCGGCCCGGTGCCTCAGCCGCCGCGCGACACCAGCCGGCACCCGGTGCGCCAGATGATCGACGGCCTCACCTATGTCCGCACCAACCGGCTGGTTCTGGCGACCATCACGCTCGACCTGTTCGCGGTGCTGCTGGCGGGCGCGACGGCGCTGCTCCCGGTCTATGCCCGCGACATATTGCATGTGGGTTCGGCCGGCCTCGGCCATCTCGCCGCTTCCCCCGGCATCGGCGCGGGGGTCACGGCCCTTTTCTTCTCCTTCCGGCCGATGAAGACGGAAGTCGGACTCAAGATGCTGGGCGCCGTCATCCTCTTCGGCATCGCCACGATCGTCTTCGGCTCGACCGCCTTCCTGCCCCGCGCCATCGCGCCGGAAGTCGGCATCGGCGCGCTGATCCTGCTGGGATCGGCCGACATGGTGTCCGTCTATGTCCGCCAGTCGCTGATCCAGCTTCACACCCCCGACGAGATGCGCGGCCGCGTATCCAGCCTGTCGCAGCTCACCATTTCCGCCTCCAACGAACTGGGCGAGGCGGAGTCCGGCTTCCTCGCCGCACTGGTCGGGCCGGTCGCGGCGGTGATCGGCGGCGGGATCGGCGCCATCGTGATAACCCTTATCTGGGCGAAGCTCTTTCCAGAACTCCGCCTTGCCCGTACCTTCGACCCACCCGAAACAAGGGCGGCCGAGCCCACGCAGGAGAAAGTGCAATGAAGGCATCCAGTATCTTGGAAACCATCGGCAACACGCCGCATATCCGCGTCAACCGGCTGTTCGGTGATGCAGAGGTGTGGATCAAGTCCGAACGGTCCAACCCCGGCGGGTCGATCAAGGACCGAATCGCCCTGTCGATGATCGAGGCGGCGGAGGCGTCGGGCGATCTCAAGCCCGGCGGCACCATCATCGAACCGACATCCGGCAATACCGGCGTCGGCCTGGCCATGGTCGCGGCGGTCAAGGGCTACAGGCTGATCCTGGTCATGCCCGAGAGCATGAGCCTGGAACGCCGCCGGCTGATGCTGGCCTATGGCGCCAGCTTCGACCTGACGCCGCGGGAAAAGGGCATGAAGGGCGCGATCGAGCGTGCGCTGGAACTGGTCGAGCAGACCCCCGGTTCCTGGATGCCGCAACAGTTCGAGAACCCCGCCAATATCGACGTGCATGTCCGCACCACAGCGCAGGAAATCGCCACGGACTTTGCCGACTCGCCGCTTGACGCGCTGATTACCGGCGTCGGCACCGGCGGCCACATCACCGGCGTCGCGCAGGTGCTCAAGCAGCTCTGGCCCCATCTGAAGGTCTATGCGGTCGAACCGACCCTGTCCCATGTCATCAGCGGCGGCCAGCCCGGTCCTCACCCGATCCAGGGGATCGGCGCGGGCTTCATCCCCGCCAACCTCCACACCCAGTTGCTGGACGGCGTGATCCAGGTCGATCCGGCCGACGCCAAGGAATTTGCCCGCCGCGCTGCGCGGGAGGAAGGCGTGCTGGTCGGCATCTCCTCCGGCGCGACGCTGGCCGCCATCCATCAGAAGCTGCCGGAACTCCCGGCGGGCAGCCGCGTTCTGGGCTTCAACTATGACACCGGCGAACGCTATCTGTCGGTGCCCGACTTCCTGCCCGAATAAGGCCAGACACAGGCTAGAGCCGGAACGGGCATGACCGACGCAAACCCCACCAGCCAGCCGCATCGTTCGATGTGGCTGCTCTGGCTCGTGCTGTTCGTCGGCCTGCCCGCTATGGTTTCCGCCTGGGAGGCGCGGGTGCCTCCCGGCAGGCCGCGCCCGGAAGCCGTCGCCGCCGCCCGGCTCACGCGCCCCGCCACGCCGCCGCCGGCGGTCGCGCCGGTGGAGGTCTATGCGCTGGAGCGCGATCAGGCGCGGGCCTTCAACGCCGCCATTCCCTTCTCCCGCCTGCCCAATCCGGCGGCGCGGCCATTCCTCTTCTCAGGATCGCCCATCGACCTTGCCCGCGCCACGGACTGCCTGGCCGCCGCGCAGCTTTACGAGGCAGGCGACGATGCCGTGGGCGAGCGGGCCGTCGCGCAGGTGGTGCTGAACCGCGTGCGGCATCCCGCCTTTCCCAAGACGGTCTGCGGCGTCGTCTTCCAGGGGCAGGAACGGGCGACGGGGTGCCAGTTCACCTTCACCTGCGACGGCGCACTCGCCCGCACGCCGACACAGGCGGCCTGGGAAAGGGCGCGGGACATCGCGCGGGCGGCCCTGGCGGGCAAGGTGTACAAGCCGGTCGGCTACGCCACCCATTATCATACCGATTGGGTCGTGCCCTATTGGAGCGGCAGCCTGGACAAGATCACGTCCGTGGGCACCCATCTCTTCTTCCGCTGGCGGGGCTGGTGGGGCACGCCCCCCGCCTTCCGCCGCGCGGGCGAAAGCGGCGAGCCGCTGGTGCAGCGCATCGCGCGCCTGTCCGCCGCGCACCAGGGCGATCCGGATGCGCCCGCCGGTCTGTCCCCGCCTGCCCTGACCGGCGGCACGGTAGCCGACCTCGCCGCCCGGCCGCAGCAGGCGATAGGGGCGGATTCGCTGGGCCGGACGATGGCCGGCGTCCGGCTCATCGCCATCGCGCCGGGGGCCAGGAGTTTTCTGGTCGAACTGGGGCGCGCCATCTCCCCCGACAGTTGGCCGACCATGGCCCAGACCTTCTGCGCCGGGCGCCCGGAATGCCGGATCATGGCCTGGCGAGCGGGAACTGCGCCGGGCGGCCTGCCTCTGTCGGGCGACCAGATGGAAAGCATGGCCTTCGCCTATATCCACAACAGCGCCACGGGATTGCAGCGCTCGCTCTGGAACTGCTTCCAGACGCCGCGCGGCAACAAGGATGAATGCATGCTCCAGCGGAACCCCAGGGCGGCAGCCCCGCCGCCGCCCGCCGCCGCGCCGGAACTGGCGGGCGTGCGCCGCAAGGAACGCTTCGAAGTGGTGAAGATCGCGCCGCCGTCGCCGGCCGTGACGGCGCCCGCCCAACCCTGAAGGGCGCTCCGTCTCACCTACTATTCCATGTCCTCGAACCCGCTCAGGCGCGGCAGCGCGCCGATGCGGGCGACCAGTTCGGACTGGCGGCTGCAATCCAGCTTCACATAGATATTCTTGATCTGCGTCCGCACGGTGTTGAGCGCCACGCCGCGTTCCTGCGACAGGTCTTCCAGGCCCCGTCCCTGGCAAAGCGCTTCGGCCACCTCCGCCTCCGCCCTGGTGAGGCCGTAAAGCGATCGGATGCGGCTGGCGAGGCTCTGGTCCCGGTCGGCGGGATCGGTGGCGATCGCGACGATCTGCCGCTCCATGCCGACCCGCACCGCGGCGATCGACAGCACATAGGGCAGGCCCCGTTCGCGATGGACGAAGATCGCGCTCGCCTGTCCACCCTGCCGGGCCGTCGCAGCCCTGAAGGCGGCCTGCAACGCTTCGTCGTCGCGGGGATCGCGCGCCTTCAACTGCCGCTGACGCAAGCTCAGCGCATCGCCCCGGCGCAGCAGCGCGTCCGCCATCTGGTTGCAGTCGATCAGCGCGCCGTTGGCGCGCAGGGTGAAGACGGCATGGCCCACCATGTCGAGCGTGGCGTGCAGCGAACGGCCATAATGGTTGGCGCGGTCCAGCTTGCTGCGGATCGCGAACATGCGGCCGATATGATCGATGCTGTCCTGCATCGCCCGCACTTCGCCCTCGTTGAACGGCTTTTGCGCGCGGCCCCGATGCAGGCCGATATGGCCGGTCGTCCCGTCCTTCCGGATCACGCCGCCCAGGCAACGGAAAGTGTCGTCGCCCATGCCCTTGATCCACTCATTGTAGATGCGGCTGCCTTCATAGGCATGGGTCGGTACGAGCGCTTCGACGTTCCAGACGCGATTGACCGCCTCTGCCCGGTCCAGCGCGACGCCCCAAATGTCGTCGTCCTGAAACTCCTCGTCGTAAAGCGCCATTTGCGCATCGGTGAAATAGCCGGAGTAGGAGATTTCCGCGACATGCTGGGGCGTGCGGCCCCAATGCAGAACGCCCGAGCGCGCGCCGACCGCGTCGGCCAGCGCCGAAGCCAGCCGGTCGAACGCGCCGTCGTCGGTCGCCGCGTCGTAAATATCCTCCGTCCGGATCACAGCTTTGCCCCGATCTCTCCACGTCCCCATGCGGAATATACGCAATTGCGCCCTACCGCATTGCACAAATCGGACACCGATCCATTCAAATTGCTGGAAAAACGGATAAAGCTGCCGTCGTGCCGCGTCCCTTGCTCCTCCTCCCGCGCTTTTCCGCAGACGGCGCCTGGCTTCCGGTCCTCGCCCTGTCGGCCATGACGCTGCTGGTCCAGGGGTGCACGCTGATGTCGCTGGGCGTGCTCCTGCCCGGGATCGCGGCCGATTTCGGGGGGCAGGCGGGCGGCGGCGCCACCGCGTTCCTGCTGGCGATGAGCCTTGCCAGCCTGGCGGTCGGTTCGTCCATGGGAAAAGCCGGCGTCCGGTCGGTGCTGCTGATCGGCGTTCTGCTCAGTGCGGCCGGCTTCGCGCTCGCCGCCATCGCGCAGCAGCGAACGGCCTTGATGGCGGGCATGGCGCTGTCGGGCTTCGGCGTGGGCGCATCGACCATCGTGCCCGGCATCGCCGTCATCACGCGGCATCATGTGGCGCGGCGCGGCCTGGCGCTTGCGGTCTTTCTGGGCGCCGCCGTCGTCGCGGGCGCCGTCATCCCGCCATTTGTCGCGGCGGCCATGACCTTCTGGACCTGGCGCATGGCCATGCTGTTCTGCTCGGCGGCGATCGTGCTGGCCTGCCCCCTGCTGGTGCTGCTCGTCCCCGGGGACCGGACGGATGCCGGGCCGATGCCGGTGGAGCGGACCGCGCCCCCGGCAGCCATCCGGACCGGGAATTTCCTCCGGATCGTGCTGGCCATGACCCTGTTGCAGCTCGCGATCAACGGCGTGCTGTTCGCGGCGGTGGACAGCCTGATGGCGGAGGGCCTGAGCCAATCCACGGCGGTCCTCGCCTATAGCAGCGCCAATCTGCTCGGCCTGCCCGCCCTGTTGATGGGCGGCATGCTGGCCGACCGGCTCGGCGCGCGGCGCAGCCTGACCGCGACGGCGCTGCTGCTGGCCGCGGGGACCATGGCGCTGCTGGGGGTCCGCATGATGGACATGGCCGGGGTCTGGCTGTTTGTCCTTCTCTGGGGCGTTGCGAGCGCGCTGCCGGGCCAGTCGGGATCGATGCTGCTCGCCGACGCGGCGGAGGCGGAGGCGTTCCCCCGGCTGCTCGGCCTCAACACCGCGATCATCAGCCTGGTTGGCGCGCTGGCGCCGCTCTGGACAGACCAGATGCGCGCGGCGGGCGGCGGTTACGGCTTGCCCGTCTCGGTCTATGCGGCACTCGCACTGGCCGCCGCGCCGCTTATCGCATCGGTTCGTTCGTCACAGGGCGGCAATGCGTTGCGGCGGCAACCCGCATGCCTGCGTTCGAATGGATGAGACAAGACGCATCAACCGCCAGAATCAACAGACCTGCCCCCTTCACAAGCGCGGGCATGGAGCCTATATGGGTCTTTCAAATCCGGCTCTTGCACTGCCCTCGGGCGTGCGGGAACCGTCCCCCGGATCGCCCGGGGACCGGCTTCGTTTAGCGCACGGGACCGGCGGGATTGGGCGAAAACGGCGGGTCACAAGACGCTGACAGTGCGGATCGGACAGTCCCGGCCCGCACTTTTTTGCGTGGCGGTGGAGGGGCGAATCACCCCTGAAACCGACAGGCCAGGCTGAATTTTCGCTGCGATGCGAAAAAATGCGACGAACAACCAGGCAGGATACGCAATGGCGACCAAAGCTCTCCCCACGATCAGCAATACCGGCGCGAAGAAGCGCATCAGAAAGGTATTCGGCGACATCCACGAAGTGGTGCAGATGCCGAACCTGATCGAAGTCCAGCGGGAGAGCTATGAGCAGTTCCTCCGTTCCGATCCGTCGATCGGCTATGTCTCCGGCCTGGAAAAGACCCTGCGCTCGGTCTTCCCGATCCGCGATTTCGCCGGCACCGCCGAAATGGACTTCGTCCATTACGAGCTGGAAGACCCGAAATATGACGTCGAGGAATGCCGTCAGCGCGGCATCACCTATGCGGCGCCGATGCGCGTCACGCTGCGCCTGATCGTGTTCGAGGTGGATGCCGACACCGAAACCCGCTCCGTCCTGGATATCAAGGAGCAGGACGTGTACATGGGCGACATGCCGCTCATGACCCAGAACGGCACCTTCATCGTCAACGGCACGGAGCGCGTCATCGTGTCGCAGATGCACCGCTCGCCGGGCGTCCTGTTCGACCATGACCGGGGCAAGACCCACTCTTCGGGCAAATATCTGTTCGCCGCCCGCGTGATCCCCTATCGCGGTTCGTGGCTCGACTTCGAATTCGACGCCAAGGACATCGTCAACGTCCGCATCGACCGCAAGCGCAAGCTGCCGGTCACGGCGTTGCTCTATGCGCTCGGCCTCAATGCCGAGGACATTCTGGGCTATTTCTACAACAAGGTGACCTTCCTGCGCGGCGAAGGCGGCTGGCAGATTCCCTACACCGCCGAAGCCTGGCGCGGCCAGAAGCCCGCCTTCGACATCGTCGACGCCAAGTCGGGCGAGGTGGTGTTCGCCGCCGGTCACAAGATTTCGCCCCGCGCCGCCAACAAGGCGGAGAAGGACGGCCTTGAAACCCTGCTGATCCCGACCGAAGAAGTCTATGGCCGCTACAGCGCCTATGACCTCATCAACGAGAGCACCGGCGAAATCTACATCGAGGCCGGGGACGAAGTGTCGCCGGAAAATCTGGAGAAGCTGGACAAGGCGGGCATCGACCGCCTCGAACTGCTCGACATCGACCATGTCACCACCGGCCCGTGGATCCGCAACACGCTGAAGGCCGACAAGGCCGAGGAGCGGGACCAGGCGCTGGCCGACATCTATCGCGTGATGCGCCCCGGCGAACCGCCGACGAAGGAAACCGCCGAAGCCCTCTTCGCCGGCCTCTTCTTCGATCCGGAACGCTACGACCTGTCGGCCGTGGGCCGCGTCAAGCTCAACATGCGCCTCGACCTCGACGCCGAGGATACCGTCACCACCCTGCGGACCGAGGACATCCTTGCGGTCGTCAAGGAACTGGTGAACCTGAAGGACGGCAAGGGCGAGATCGACGACATCGACAATCTCGGCAACCGCCGCGTCCGCTCGGTGGGCGAACTGCTGGAAAACCAGTATCGCGTCGGCCTGCTGCGCATGGAGCGCGCCGTCAAGGAACGCATGTCGAGCGTCGACGTGTCGACCGTGATGCCGAACGACCTCATCAACGCCAAGCCCGCCGTGGCCGCCGTGCGTGAGTTCTTCGGCTCCTCGCAGCTTTCGCAGTTCATGGACCAGACCAACCCGCTGTCGGAAGTCACCCACAAGCGCCGCGTCTCTGCGCTTGGGCCGGGCGGCCTGACCCGCGAGCGCGCCGGCTTCGAAGTCCGCGACGTTCACCCGACCCATTATGGCCGCATCTGCCCGATCGAAACGCCGGAAGGCCCGAACATCGGCCTGATCAACAGCCTCGCGACCTTCAGCCGCGTGAACAAGTACGGCTTCATCGAAACGCCCTACCGCAAGGTGATCGACGGCAAGGTGACGAACGAGGTCGTCTACCTGTCGGCGATGGAAGAAGCCAAGCACACGATCGCGCAGGCCAACGCCGAGCTGACCGAAGAGGGCACGCTGGCCGAAGACCTGATCTCGGCGCGGGAGGCGGGCGAATTCCTGATGGCGCCCAAGGACCACATCACCCTGATGGACGTCAGCCCCAAGCAGCTGGTGTCGGTCGCGGCCTCGCTCATCCCGTTCCTGGAAAATGACGACGCCAACCGCGCGCTCATGGGATCGAACATGCAGCGTCAGGCCGTGCCGCTGGTCCGTGCCGAGGCGCCGTTCGTCGGCACCGGCATGGAAGGCACGGTTGCGCGTGACTCGGGCGCCGCCATCGCGGCGCGGCGCGCGGGCATCATCGACCAGGTGGACGCGACCCGCATCGTGATCCGCGCCACCGGCGACATCGAACCCGGCCAGTCGGGCGTCGACATCTACACGCTGCAGAAGTTCCAGCGCTCCAACCAGGACACCTGCATCAACCAGCGCCCGCTGGTGAAGGTGGGCGACCTGATCGAAGCCGGCGACGTCATCGCGGACGGCCCGTCGACCGAGTTCGGCGAGCTGGCGCTGGGCCGCAACACGCTGGTCGCGTTCATGCCCTGGAACGGCTACAACTACGAGGACTCCATCCTGATCTCCGAGCGGATCGTGAAGGATGACGTCTTCACCTCGATCCATATCGAGGAGTTCGAGGTCATGGCCCGCGACACCAAGCTGGGTCCGGAAGACATCACCCGCGACATTCCGAACGTCGGCGAGGAAGCGCTGCGCAACCTCGACGAGGCGGGCATCGTCTATATCGGCGCCGAAGTGGAGCCGGGCGACATATTGGTCGGCAAGATCACCCCCAAGGGCGAATCGCCGATGACCCCGGAAGAAAAGCTGCTTCGCGCCATCTTCGGTGAAAAGGCGAGCGACGTGCGCGACACCTCGCTGCGTCTGCCGCCGGGCGTGGCCGGCACGGTCGTGGAAGTCCGCGTCTTCAACCGCCACGGCATCGACAAGGACGAGCGCGCCATGGCGATCGAGCGGGAGGAAATCGACCGCCTCGCCAAGGACCGGGAGGACGAACGCGCCATCCTGAACCGCGCGACCTTCAACCGCCTCCAGGAAATGCTGCTGGGCCAGACCGCCACGGCCGCTCCCAAGGGCGTGCGCAAGGGCGTGGAGATCGACGAAGCCCTGCTGGCTGAGGTCGAGCGTCATGAATGGTGGAAGTTCGCGGTTGCGGACGACGCCCGCCAGGCCGGCATCGAAGCCGTCAAGGCGCAATATGACGAAGCGGTGAAGCTGATCGTCGAGAAGTTCGAGGACCGCGTCGACAAGCTGCAGCGCGGCGACGAACTGCCCCCGGGCGTGCTCAAGATGGTGAAGGTCTTCGTCGCGGTGAAGCGCAAGCTGCAGCCGGGCGACAAGATGGCCGGCCGTCACGGCAACAAGGGCGTCATCTCGCGCATCCTGCCGATCGAGGACATGCCGTTCCTGGAGGACGGCACCCATGTCGACATCGTGCTGAACCCGCTGGGCGTGCCGTCGCGCATGAACGTCGGGCAGATCTTCGAAACGCACCTCGGCTGGGCCGCGCGCGGCCTGGGCCAGCAGCTCAAGCATGCGCTGGAGGAATGGCGCGAAGCCAATCCGAACGCGCAGGGCGGTGAGATGCCGGATGCGGTGAAGACCCGCCTGCTCGAAACCTATGGGCCGCAATATGCCGACCAGATCGAAGGCCGCACGGCCGATCAGATCGTGGACCTGGCCGAACATCTCGCACGCGGCGTGCCGATGGCGACCCCGGTGTTCGACGGCGCCCGCGAAGCGGACGTGTCGGCGATGCTGGAACTGGCGGGCCTGCACTCGTCGGGCCAGTCGGACCTGTTCGACGGCCGCACGGGCGACAAGTTCGACCGCAAGGTGACTGTCGGCATCATCTACATGCTGAAGCTGCACCACCTGGTCGACGACAAGATCCACGCACGCTCCATCGGCCCCTACAGCCTCGTCACCCAGCAGCCGCTGGGCGGTAAGGCGCAGTTCGGCGGCCAGCGCTTCGGTGAGATGGAGGTGTGGGCGCTCCAGGCCTATGGCGCCGCCTACACGCTGCAGGAAATGCTGACAGTGAAGTCGGACGACGTGGTCGGCCGCACCAAGGTCTATGAGGCGATCGTCAAGGGCGACGACACGTTCGAGGCCGGCATTCCCGAAAGCTTCAACGTGCTGGTCAAGGAAATGCGCTCGCTGGGCCTCAATGTCGAACTCGCGTCGATGGACGAGATCGAGGACGATGACGGCTTCGCGCAGGCGGCGGAATAAAGGGAACTCCGGAGCGCTGTCTCCCGAAGACGGCGCTCCCTCCCGGCCCCGCCCCGAACAATTTACCCTCTAGAGGGACTGAAAAATGAACGAACTGACGAACTTCGCCAATCCGATCCAGAAGCCGGAAACCTTCGACCAGATCCAGATCGGCCTTGCCTCTCCGGAGCGCATCCGCAGCTGGTCCTTCGGCGAGATCAAGAAGCCGGAAACCATCAACTACCGCACGTTCAAGCCGGAACGTGACGGCCTGTTCTGCGCCCGCATCTTCGGTCCGATCAAGGACTATGAATGCCTGTGCGGCAAGTACAAGCGCATGAAGTACAAGGGCATCGTCTGCGAAAAATGCGGTGTCGAAGTCACGGTGTCGAAGGTCCGCCGCGAACGGATGGGCCATATCGAACTGGCCGCGCCCGTCGCGCACATCTGGTTCCTGAAGTCGCTGCCCTCGCGCATCGGCCTGCTGCTCGACATGCAGCTCAAGCAGCTTGAGCGCGTCCTGTATTTCGAAAGCTACATCGTCACCGAGCCGGGCCTGACCCCGCTGGAGAAGTATCAGCTTCTGACCGAGGACGAACTGCTCGACGCGCAGGACGAATATGGCGAAGACGCCTTCTCCGCCGGCATCGGCGCGGAAGCGGTCAAGCAGATGCTGATGGACCTCGACCTTGAGGGCGAGAAGCAGGCGCTGCTGGACGAACTGGCCGTCACCAAGTCGGAACTGAAGCCCAAGAAGATCATCAAGCGGCTGAAGGTCGTCGAGTCCTTCCTGGAATCGGGCAACCGGCCGGAGTGGATGATCCTGGACGTCGTGCCGGTCATCCCGCCGGAACTGCGCCCGCTTGTTCCCCTGGACGGCGGCCGCTTCGCGACCTCGGACCTGAACGACCTCTATCGCCGCGTCATCAACCGCAACAACCGCCTGAAGCGGCTGATGGAACTGCGCGCGCCGGACATCATCGTCCGCAACGAAAAGCGCATGCTGCAGGAGGCCGTCGACGCCCTGTTCGACAATGGCCGCCGCGGCCGCGTCATCACCGGCGCGAACAAGCGTCCGCTGAAGTCGCTGTCCGACATGCTGAAGGGCAAGCAGGGCCGCTTCCGTCAGAACCTGCTCGGCAAGCGCGTCGACTATTCGGGCCGCTCGGTCATCGTGACCGGCCCGGAACTCAAGCTGCACCAGTGCGGCCTGCCCAAGAAGATGGCGCTCGAACTGTTCAAGCCCTTCATCTACGCACGCCTCGACGCCAAGGGTCTCTCCATGACCCTGAAGCAGGCCAAGAAGTGGGTCGAGAAGGAGCGCAAGGAAGTCTGGGACATCCTCGACGAAGTCATTCGCGAGCACCCGGTCATGCTGAACCGCGCGCCGACGCTCCACCGCCTCGGCATTCAGGCGTTCGAACCCGTGCTGATCGAGGGCAAGGCGATCCAGCTTCACCCGCTGGTCTGCTCGGCCTTCAACGCCGACTTCGACGGCGACCAGATGGCCGTTCACGTGCCGCTGTCGCTGGAAGCCCAGCTTGAAGCCCGCGTGCTGATGATGTCGACCAACAACATCCTCAGCCCCGCGAACGGCAAGCCGATCATCGTCCCCTCGCAGGACATGGTGCTGGGCATCTATTATCTGTCGATGGAACGCGAAGGCGAGCCGGGCGAAGGCATGCTGCTGGCCGACATGCAGGAGGTCCATCAGGCCCTCTATGCCAAGGCCGTCACCCTGCACTCGAAGATCATCAGCCGCGTGCCGCAGACCGACGAAGCCGGCAATCAGTATATGAAGCGGTTCGAGACCACGCCGGGCCGCATGCTGCTGGGCGAATGCCTGCCCAAGTCGCACAAGGTGCCCTTCGACGTCGTCAACCGCCTTCTCACCAAGAAGGAAATCGGGGACGTCATCGACCAGGTCTATCGCCACACCGGCCAGAAGGACACGGTGCTGTTCGCCGACGCCATCATGGCGCTGGGCTTCCGCCACGCGTTCCAGGCGGGCATCAGCTTCGGCAAGGACGACATGGTGATCCCGGATTCGAAGACCGCAATGGTCGACGAAACCAAGGCGCTGGTGGCCGACTATGAGCAGCAATATCAGGACGGCCTGATCACCCAGCAGGAAAAGTACAACAAGGTGATCGACGCCTGGAGCCGTTGCGGCGACCAGGTCGCGAACGCCATGATGGACGAAATCCGCGCCCAGCCCAAGGACCCGAATACGGGCCGCATGGCGCCGATCAACTCCATCTACATGATGGCGCATTCCGGTGCCCGTGGTTCGCAGGCGCAGATGAAGCAGCTCGCCGGCATGCGCGGCCTGATGGCCAAGCCGTCGGGTGAGATCATCGAAACGCCGATCATCTCGAACTTCAAGGAAGGCCTCACCGTCCTTGAATATTTCAACTCCACCCACGGCGCCCGCAAGGGTCTGGCCGACACCGCGCTCAAGACGGCGAACTCGGGTTACCTGACCCGCCGTCTGGTCGACGTCAGCCAGGACTGCACCGTCGTCGAGGAGGATTGCGGCACCGACAAGGCGCTGGAGATGAAGGCCATCGTGCAGGGCGGCTCGGTCATCGCTTCGCTCGGCGAACGAATTCTGGGCCGCACCACGGCGCAGGACATCGTCGACAGCAAGGACGGTTCGGTCATCGTGCCGATCGGCACGCTGCTCGACGAAGCGCTGGTCGCGCAGATCGAGGCCATCGGCACGCAGGCCGTGAAGATCCGCAGCCCGCTGATCTGCGAAAGCAAGATGGGCGTCTGCGGCAAGTGCTACGGCCGTGACCTTGCCCGTGGTACGCCGGTCAATATCGGTGAAGCGGTCGGCGTCATCGCGGCGCAGTCCATCGGTGAACCGGGCACGCAGCTCACCATGCGGACCTTCCACATCGGCGGCGCGGCGAACTTCAACGAAACGTCGAACCTGGAAGCCATGTCGGACGGCACGATCGAGCTGCGCGACATGCCGACCATCACCGACAAGAATGGCCGCCGCCTTTCGCTCGCCCGCAATGGCGAGATCGCGATCATCGACAGCGAGGGCCGCGAGCGCGAAACGCACCGCCTGCCTTACGGCGCCACCATCCTGTTCGCGGATGGCGACACCGTGAAGAAGGGCGATCGCTTCGCTGAGTGGGATCCCTTCACCATGCCGGTGATTACCGAAAAGCCGGGCATCGTGAAGTATCAGGACCTGATCGACGGCAAGACGCTGACCGAACAGACCGACGAAGCGACCGGCATCGCGCAGCGCGTCGTGACCGAGCATCGTGGGTCCGCCCGCACCAAGGAAGACCTTCGTCCGCGCCTCACCCTGCTCGACGACCAGTCGGGCGAAGCCGCACGCTACATGCTGGCGGTGGGTGCGACCCTGTCGGTGGACGATGGTGCGCAGGTGCAGGCCGGTGACGTGCTGGCGCGTGTCAGCCGCGAAGCGGCCAAGACCCGCGACATCACCGGCGGTCTGCCGCGCGTCGCCGAACTGTTCGAAGCCCGCAAGCCCAAGGACAATGCCATCATTGCCAAGGTGTCGGGCCGCGTCCAGTTCCTCAAGGATTACAAGGCGAAGCGCAAGATCGCCATCAATCCGGAGGATGGCGGCGAGCCGGTCGAATATCTGATCCCCAAGAGCAAGGTGATCGACGTTCAGGAAGGCGACTATGTGAAGCGCGGCGACAACCTGATCGGTGGTTCGCCCGACCCGCACGACATATTGGAAGTGCTGGGCATCGAGCCGCTGGCCGAATATCTGGTTGCCGAAATCCAGGAAGTCTATCGACTGCAGGGCGTGAAGATCAACGACAAGCACATCGAAACGATCGTTCGTCAGATGCTGCAGAAGGTCGAGATCACCGTGTCCGGCGACACCACGCTGCTGGTGGGCGAGCAGGTCGACCGCGAGGAGATGGAGGAGATCAACGCCAAGCTCCAGCCCGGCTTCCAGCCGGCAGAGGGCAAGCCGGTGCTGCTCGGCATCACCAAGGCGTCGCTCCAGACGCGCAGCTTCATCTCGGCGGCCTCCTTCCAGGAAACCACCCGCGTCCTCACGGAAGCGGCGGTCCAGGGCAAGAAGGACACGCTGGTCGGGCTCAAGGAGAATGTCATCGTCGGCCGCCTGATCCCGGCGGGCACCGGCGCCGGCATGAACCGCATGCGCGTCGCCGCCTCGTCGCGTGACGCGGCGATGCGGGCGGCGCTGCGGGCCTCCAGCCAGGTCGACCTGATCGCGCCCAAGACGGCTGCCGAAGAGCATGCCGCCGAACTGCGTCAGGGTCCGGAAGCCGCCATTGGCGACGATCCGCTGGCCGTCGTCCAGGGTGAGGATTTCACCACCGAGGACATGGAATAAGCGCTTTGAAATAATGGGGTCCGCTTCCTATCTCGGGGAGCGGCTCCCAGCCCTTCGTACCCCATCGGGGATCGATGAAGAGCCCGCCGGAAGCGACAGCCTGTCCGGCGGGTTTTCTTTTATGGTTGCGCCGGGCAGGGCATGAAATTGTCCGGCAGGCCTGTCGCAAAACTCTTGACCAATCCGGAATCGCCGCCTATTTGCGCCTCTCCGGTGAGCCGCTGGCTCATCCTGATGCCCGATCCTCTAATGGTAAGAGAGCGGACTCTGACTCCGTCAATCAAGGTTCGAATCCTTGTCGGGCATCCACACTTTCCTAAAAATCACGGGACGCACGGCAAGGCCTGGGGCGCTTTGGGCTCCAAAAATGCCGCGCCCGATCACCGCCTTGTCAGGAAACGGCATTCCCTGGCCAGCCGGCGCCCCATGTCCCATGCCGGCCTATAGACAGCCATGCCCTTGCGAAGCTGTTCGCACGACATGTTGAGCCCACCGGCATAGACGATGGCCACGGTGCGCCCATAGGCGTCGCGCGCCACGGGGACGATGGTGATGGGATCGCGCAAAGCGTGCTTCAGGCTTTCCTTGCTCCGGCGCGAACTGTCCTCCGGGCAGGCCTTGCCCTTGCGGCAACGGCCGACAATGTCGGGGGCTTCGATGCCGATCAGCCGGATCGGCTCGCCATTCACGCGCAGCATGCCGCCATCGACCACCGTCAGGGCGGATGCCAGGAACAGGGCGCCGATCATTCCCTCAACCTCGGACCGGGAAGGGAAACGCCCAGGCTAACAATCATGTCCTCTCCCCATCGTCCTTGCCCCGCGCGGGACAGTGGCCCCATCGCCCGGAGCCGTTGCGGGAACCTGCGGCGGAAATGGTGCCAGACTCCCGCCGTCCACGACCTTGGGAAAGCTGGCGCCGGCACGGGAGCGACCTCTACGGGCCCCTCACCGACTGCCTCCATCCTCCACCGGAGACCTGTCCCCATTGCGTATATTTACGCATTCATAATTGATCCTCCAACCTATTTTGCCTTTCCCCGCCAACATGTATCGCTTTGATACAGAATGGTAAAATATCCGATCCGATGCCATATGACTTCCGACATATAGGGCGGCCCGGGCATGCAAATGTCATGGCGCATCGCCGCCGCTGGGGATTTCCACCGGCGCGTCGGGGCAGGGCGCGATACAGGATATAGATCGTCGGCTATTGGACGCAGTTGCCAACGCAATAAGCAATAATGGGCAAGCATTACCCATTTTCGCAAATTGTCCCCGATGGCCGGTCCAGATTAAATTCTCGCGATGAGATCAAGCGCCCATGCAAAGCCTGCAATGGGCGCAGTCTGTCGGGGAGGAGAGGATGCGCCCTGCATGGACATTCCTGCCGCTCCCCTGGGCTCTCTGCATCGCCCTGACGCCGGCGGATGCGCAAGACGTCCGCCCGGATGAAGCGGTCCAAACGGCCCTGCTGGAAACACCCTTCGACCTCCGCGCCATGACGCCGGAACCGCCCGAGACCGGCAACAGGGTCCAGGGGCCGGCCGATCCGCGCATCCCGCCTCCTCCCGATCCCGTCATGGAAGGGCGTTACCATTCGCTGGGCAGCCGCATCGGCGCCGCCAGATGGGAGACTATCGGCCTGTTCGCCTATATCACCGCGACGCAGGCCTATTGGACCGACGGCACGACCCATTTCCATTTCAAGGATGAGGGCTGGTTCGGCAAGAACACCCATAATCTGGGCATCGACAAGCTGACCCACGCCTTCAACGCCTATCTCTTCGCTGAATTTCTGGGCGCGCGGATCGCCCGCAGGACTCATGACCGGGCGCGGGCGGCGGCGCCCGCGGCGCTGCTTTCCATGGGCCTCATGCTCTATGGCGAGCTGTGGGACGCGCATAAGAAGGACAGCGGCTTTTCGATACAGGACGTGGTCTTCAACAGCGGCGGCGCGGCCTTCTCGGTGCTCCGCCACACCGTGCCGGGGCTGGAGGAGAAGCTGGATTTCCGCCTGCTGATGATGCCCAATTCAGAGGTCTACAGCTTCAAGGGAAAGCGTCATTATGAGCAGCAGCGCTTCCTTCTGGCGCTCGAACTTTCCGGTTTCAGGGGATTGCGCGACAGCCCGCTGCGCTTCGTCGAACTGCAGGTCGGCTATCGCGGCAGGAATTTCACCAATGCCGACCGCTCCGCCGGAAGAGAGCCGGAGCGCGACATCTTCTTCGGCGTCGGCCTCAACATCAAGCAGCTGTTCTTCCGCGACAGCCGCTCGCGCCTGGGCCGGGCGATCGGCAGCGGGCTCAACTATTTCCAGCTTCCCTATACCGCCGCCTATTTCCATTGACGGGCAAGGGAAGCTGGAAGAGCGAACGGGGCGGATGCGCGCAGGCTGACCCGCGCCGCATCGAACCGCCCGGCCGCTCCTCCAGACTCCGCATCGCGCAACGCCATCCGGGGGGAAGGACGGCGCTCAGCGCGACGCAATCAGGACCGGCCTGTCGCCGTCGGCCTGCGCCATCGTCCGGGCGCGGTGGTCGGTGCGCAGCCGGCGCAACATGGCGTCGCGTTCCAGCGCGTCGCTGGCGACGACGATCCACGCTTCGAACCGGGACGAGGCGGCGATCTGCGGCGGCAGGGGCGTCAGCCGCCCCATCCGCTTCACCGCCCGCAGCGATATGCTGTCGACGGCGGGCGACGATGAAGGCTGGGCCAGCGAGACGGCTTGCGGCCGCCCCTCCCCGTCCAGGCGGAATTCGACGCGGGTATAGCCGGTCGCATCCCGGTCGAAATTCTGATCGGCGGCGCGGCGGATGCTGCCGGTCAGCCGGGTCGCGGTCCGGCTCTGCCATTTTTCAAGGGTCATCTCCTTTTCGGGAGAGGCAATGACGGTCAGCTGGTCACCGGGCTGTCTGGCGCTAACCCCTGTCGACAGCAGCAGGGACGAGCAAAGCACCACATATCTGGCACGCATAAGGGCCTCCTCTGCCAGGATAATGATGTCGTGGATTGCGGCTGCGGCTGTGTCTGACCGGCCGAAAGCAGCGCGAAGCTATATATTACAAAATCGATCATGCTGGTAATGAATATAAACCAGCAATCTCATCGACATGCATAATATTTCACGATTGTGCCTTTGCTCCGGCGTGGCCGCATGGCTGCCGGGCGCGCGGCGGGGATGCGGCCAACCCGTTGTCGTTGATCAGTTTTGGTGAACGGGACCCAAGCTCGCGGCGGCGACTCGGCCTTTCCCCGGATGTCCCGTCACCCCGAGCCGCTCCACCATATCCGTCCAGCCCGCCATCGCCCTCTCCAGGCTGAACGCCTCTATCCTGTTGCCCGGCAGGATGGCGCTGGCGGGTTCGATCTGGCCCAGCAGCGCATCCGCCATGGCCGTCGCATCCGCCGGGTCGACCAGCCGCCCGAACCGCCCGCCATCCAGCAGATCGGCCGCATTTCCCGCCGTGCGGGAGGCGACCACGGGAACGCCCACGGCCATCGCCTCCAGCAGCACATTGGGCGATCCTTCCCACCAGCTCGGCAGGACGAAGGTGTCGGCATGCGCCAGCCAGGGAAAGACGTTCGCCACCACGCCGGGCAGCGCCAGATCGTCCGCCATGCCCAGCCCGCGCGCCTGCTCCATCAGCCGGTCGCGCATCCGGTCCCGGCTCTCGCCCAGGATGATGAGCCGCGCCCGCCGCCTTTGCCGCAAGGTGGCGAAGGCGCGCAGCAGCGTCTCGAAATTCTTCTGCTTCGCCAGCCGGCCGATGGCGAGGATGACCGGCGCATCCTCGGTCATCCAGCCATGGGGCGCCGGACCTTCCGCCCTTGCGCGCGCCGTGGCGGCGTCGATGCCGTTGGGAATGACCGCGACCCGCCCCTCGCGCGCCGCCGCCGCAAAGGCCGGCGCGGCGGCCAGCGTCGGCGACACCAGCACGATCCGGTCGGCGTCGGCGGCGATCAGGCGGGTCATGATCCGCCGCTCCCACCCCGCCGATCCGCCATGCGGGGCGCCCGGAACGGCACGCACCATGTCGTTGCTGATGCGATAGACGCGGCGCAGGCCGCCAAGCCCCCTGCTGGCCGCCCAGGCGACGAAATGACCGTGATTGCCGGCGGAGATCAGCAGGCCCGGCGCGCGCCGCCGCAAATGGCGGCGCAGCGCGTGGATCGCGATCAGCTTTTCGATCAGGCGGGAGGCATGGCTTCGCTGGAGCAGCGCATGGTGGCGCACGCCCGGAACGCCCTCTCCACCGGGCGCGGCCGTCACCAGTTCCACCTGATGGCCGCGCTCCGCCAGGGCGGCCGCCAACAGCCGCGCATTGCGCACCACGCCGGTCGCCGCCAGGGCGTGGACGTAGAGGACGATCACCGCCGCGCCTCCGTTTCGATGGCGCGGGCCGTGCGCCAGCGTTGATCGGGCAAACGGTCGAGATGATGGCGGTATAATGCGCCCATGCGTCCGGTCCCGACGCCTCGCCCGCTGACAAGTTGCACAATGTCCGTGCCGGGGTTCCAGTTCCCCTCGATCAGCGCCGGTCCCTGCGCGGTCAGGCCGATGTCCCAGCCGATGACCGCGAAGCCCTCGCGAAAGCGCCGGTGCGCGGCCAGCGCCAGGGCCTCCGCCGCATCCCGGTCGGGAAGCATCATGCCTTCCAGCATCGCACCGGTGGCGGGGTGCCGGCCCGGACGAACCCGTCCCATGCCTCCGCGCCACGCAGCGCCGCAGCGCCCCGCATCGTCCACCGCCAGCACCAGATTGCCCGCATTGAAATTGTCGACCGGCCGCCCCTCCCCCGCCGACAGGCGCAAGGCCAGCGCGCAGGCCTCCGGCGCGCCCCGCTCATCAAGGACGGTCACGACCCGCAGGGTCGGCAGCGCGCCGGGCGACACCGGCTCCAGCGCTGGATGGGTGGCCAGCCGCTGCTGGATGACGCCGCCCCGCGCCCATTGCCGATGCAGCCGGGCGAGCAGCGCCGTTTCGGACAGGCGGCGATGGCCGCCGCGCCAGCGGTCCCCGTCCCGGACGAAACGCTCCACGCCCCGCCCCCTGGACGTGTAGCTGGGCTTGGCGATGATGTCATGATGGCGGCCCAGCCATTGCGCCAGCGCCTCCCGCTCCGGATCATGGCTGTCCGGCGCGGGCAGGCCCGCCTCCCGCACCAGCCGGGCGAACAGGCGCTTGTTCTTGAGCGGGTTGGCGGCAAGCGGAAAGGCGCCCGGATTGAGCAGCCGGTGCAGCCCCTTGCGGTCGCGCATCGACAGGCCCTGGGCGCGCGTTGCTTCGCTCAGCATCGCCCGCTCGGCGCGGCTCCAGCCGCCCTGCCCCGCCTCCGCCAACAGCCGCGCAAGGACCCATCGGCTCAGGCTCCAATGGCTGCGCAGCCCCCGGTGATAGGCGGCCATCAGCTCATTGTCGCCCGATCCGGCGGGCAGGGCGCGCAGGGTGAACAAGGCGGCTACTCCGCCGCCTGCGCCACCGCCATGCGGGCGTTCAGCAGTTCCGCCGCGACGGCGCGGGTGCGGCTGTTGTCGACGTCGATGGCGACCGCGCCGTCGCTCAGGATCACCGGCGCGATGGTCATGCCGAACCGCCGGGAAAAGCGGGCGAAGGTCTCCGCCAGCGTGCCGATGCCAAGGCGGAGACGGACGAGGTTCAGGAAACCGAAGGCGTTGACGATGCGCATCGGATGCTTGACGAACTGACCCCCCGACCGGAATGTCTCCGCAGCCGTCAGGGCTGCGCGGTCCTTCAGCCAATAGCTGTTGCAGTTGGAATAGCTGCCCTCGGCAAAGCGGTAGAATTTGCGCTGCCCCTCCGGATGGGCGGCCAGCACGGACTCGCGCCGGGCGAAGGCGACCGCCGCGTCGGTTCCCGGCGTCCCGCATTGGCCCAGCATGTCGGCCACCGCTTCGGGCGTCAGCAGCACATTGTCGGCGGTGGTGATGAACAGCGGGAACTGCGCGCCCTGCGCGGCGGCAAGGATGCTGTCGACCAGATTGGGCCGCGCGGCCACCGGCATCATCCGGCCGCTGTCGAGCAGGCGGCGCAGCAGCGGTACGCCCGCCAGCACTTCGGGATCTTCGATGGCGACGCGGATCTCCCCGATCCCGCCGCTTGCCGCCAGTGCCGCGGCCACATGGGTCAGCATCGGGCTGCCGGCGACGGGCGCCAGGCATTTGTGCGACACGCCCGCTTCCAGCGCCAGCGGATCGGTCAGGCCGTCGCGCCTGCCCGCCAGGATCAATGCCGTCGTCATGCCGCCGCCCGGTCCGGCACGTCGGCCGACAGCCCCTGCCGCAACAGCCCCTGCCGCAACAGGCTGTGCGCGACGATGGTCTCGACCAGCGCGGGATGATCCACGCCCAGCGAACGGGCGGAACGCGAAATGGTCTTCTTCGACCAGAGATTGCAGGACAGGTTCAGTTCCATGAACAGCAGCGCATCGGTCGCCGGATCGTAGCGGAACTCGAACCGGCCATAGTCGAACGGCCAGAATTCGGGCAGCAGACGGCGGGTCAAATCCTCCAGCCGCTCGCGCAGGTCGCGATCCTCGACCAGCACCAGCGGATCGTCGCCCGCATCCACCAGGCCGCGCTTTTCCTCATAGCTGCGCTCGCGATGCGGGTCGGCGGGGACGTACATCATCGGCGGCAGCACCCAGGGGGCGTTGCCGCTGCCGCCCACCACCGGCACCGCCACATCCAGCAGCGGAGCCCAGGCCTCCACCAGCACGTCATGGCCCAGGTCGAACAGATGATCGGCATGGACCAGCGCCTCGGCCCAGCCGTCGACCATGGCCAGCCCCCAGGAGGCGGAGGATGCGTTCGGCTTCACCACCAGCCGCTCGGCCGCGAAAGCGGGGCCGCCGGGCAGGCCGCCGCGCCGGAAGAGCTGCGCCTTCATGGTCGGCACGCCGCGGGCGCGCGCGATCAGCTTGCTCAGATATTTGTCGTCCGACACGCCGCGCACGATCGGGCTGGCGCCCAGAAAGGGGACGTCGCGCCACGACAGCAGCAGGGGCGCCAGCATCTCGCTGTTCTGGAAGCCGCCGCGATTGAGCAGGGTGACGACGAAATCGGCATCGGGCCGTTCGAACAGGGCATCATAGCGGCTGGCGGCGGCGACATGGAGGCCGATGCCCTCCAGCGTGGAGCGCATCTCATGATGGTAGATGGCGTGATTGCCGTCCACTGCGTCCGGCCGCCCGCCCGCGCAGGCATGTTTGGCAAGGAAAAGGACGCGCAGCCGCGCCTTGTCGGCGGCCGGAATGCGCATGCAGCGGTCGGGGCTGGTCGTCATGCCACGACTGCTAACGCGGCTGCATGACGGCGCCTTGACGCTGGAGTTACGGCAGAGCGTCGGTCAGGAGACGATAGGATGACGGGCGCATGACCGCTTTATTTCACCCCGCCAAAGCGGCAGGTCCCGCATGGCTGCGCAATCAGGAAGATGCGACATCAAGTCGCCGCGATGCCCAGCCCCACCGCTTCCGCCACCTTGATGCCGTCGATGGCCGCGGAAAGGATGCCGCCCGCATAGCCTGCCCCCTCGCCCGCCGGATAAAGCCCGGCGACATTCAGGCTCTGGAAATCCCTGCCCCGCGTGATGCGGATGGGGGAGGAGGTGCGCGTCTCCACCCCCGTCATCACCGCGTCCGGATGGTCGTAGCGCGCGATCTGCCGGCCGAAGACCGGGATCGCCTCGCGGAACGCCTCCAGCACGAATTCGGGAAGGCAGCGCGACAGGTCGGTCAGGGTCACGCCCGGCTTGTAGGAAGGGACGACCTCCCCCAACCCGGTCGAGGCGCGGCCGGCAAGGAAATCGCCCACCTTCTGCCCCGGCGCATGATAGCTTTCGCCGCCCGCGACGAAGGCCATGCTTTCCCAATGGCGCTGCAATTCGATCCCCGCCAGCGGCCCGCCGGGATAGTCCCGTTCCGGATCGATGCCGACGACCAGCCCTGAATTGGCGTTGAACTCGGCCCGCGAATATTGGCTCATGCCGTTGGTGACGACGCGCCCCTCCTCGGACGTCGCAGCCACCACCCGCCCGCCGGGGCACATGCAGAAGCTGTAGACCGTCCGCCCGTTGGCGCAATGATGGGCCAGGCTGTAGGCCGCCGCCCCCAGCACCGGATGCCCCGCGCAACTGCCGTAGCGCGCCCGGTCGATCCAGCTTTGCGGATGCTCGATCCGCACGCCGATGGAAAAGGGCTTCGCCTCGATATGCACGCCCCGGCGGTGGAGCATCTCGAAGGTGGGCCGGGCGCTGTGGCCCACCGCCAGCACGACATGGTCCGCCTCGATGAAGCCGCCATCCGCCAGATGCAGCCCGCACAGCTTGTGCGTGCCGTCCGCCTGCCGCTCCAGCTCCAGTTCGTCGACCCGGTGCTGCCATCGATATTCGCCGCCCAGCCCCTCGATCTGCCGCCGCATCGCTTCCACCATGGAAACCAGCCGGAAGGTGCCGATATGCGGATGCGCCTCGGTCAGGATGTCGTCGGGCGCACCGGCCGCGACGAATTCCTCCAGCACCTTGCGGCCCAGGAAGCGCGGGTCCTTGACGCGGCAATAAAGCTTGCCGTCGGAAAAGGTCCCGGCCCCGCCCTCTCCGAACTGCACATTGCTGTCGGGGTTGAGTTCGGCCCGCCGCCAGAGGCCCCAGGTATCCTTGGTCCGTTCCCGCACCACCTTGCCCCGGTCGAGGATGATCGGCCGGAAGCCCATTTGCGCGAGGATGAGGCCGGCGAACAGCCCGCACGGCCCCGCGCCGATCACGACGGGGCGCTTGCCCGACCAGCCCGGCGGCGCACTGGCCACGAATTTATAACCGGTGTCCGGGCGCGGGCGGACGTCATGATCCTTCGCGAAGCGCGCCAGCACGCCCGCCTCGTCGGCCAGCTCGACATCGACGGTATAGACGAGCTGGATCGCATTCTTCCGCCGCGCATCATTGCCCCGGCGCACGACGACATGGCCCAGCAATTCCTGCGGTTCGAGGCCCAGCCGCTCGCAAATGGCGGCGGGCATCGCCCCGGCGGGATGGTCGAGGGGCAGTTTCAGTCCGGAAAGGCGCAACATCCGCCTGCCCCTAAACCTATTACCGAGTCGGCTCCAGTGCTCCTTAGATTATCTCTCCCATTGTCGTTCCCGCGAAGGCGGGAACCCATCTCCCATAAGAATAGACGGGATGCCGCGTCGGAGATGGATTAGCTTTGCTGAACTGCGTTTCCCGCCTTCGCGGGAATGACGCTTGAATTAGAACCGGGCGCGCACCCCGCCATAGAAGGCGCGCCGTTCGATGGGATAAAAGGCGACGCTGCCTTCATTCGCCACAGTCGCCGGATTGTCCGGCACATAGCGAACCACCGCGCTGATGTCGCCCACGGCCCGCTCGCCGGTCAGGTTGCGCGCATCGAGGAACAGGGCCAGCCCCTTCCGGACCTCCGCCTGCGCGCCGAGGTTCAGGGTCACATAATCGCCCACCCGCTTGGTATTGGCATAGTCGACCCAAGCCCCCTGCGGCAGCCACTCGACGGCGGGCGAAATGCTCAGCCGCTCCGTCCCCAGCTTCAGTTCCGCCCGATAGAAATGGCGCGGCACCACCGGCAGGCGGTTGTTCCCGAACTGCGCATCGCCCCGGAAGCGGAAATCGCTATATTGATAGACTTGCCGCAGCGTCGCCCAAGGCGTCAGCGTCAGGTCCAGTCCTGCCTCGACGCCCTGATGGCGCGTGCGGCCCGCATTGAAGGTCGCCGCCGGAATGGCGCTGTCGCCCGCGCCATATTGCAGCATCTCGCCGCGAAGATCGGCCCGGTAGATGCTGATGTCCCAACGGGCCATGCCCAGCGTCCCGCGAGTGCCGATCTCCGCTGTCCATGCCTTTTGCGGCTGGAGCGGGACGAAGCCGACGGCCAGCGTATCGAACTGCGTCTGGCCAAGCTCGATAAAGCCCGGCAATTCCACCGACTGGCTGTAGTTCGCATAGAATTGCACCGCCTGCGCCGGCTCCACGAGCAGCCCGAATTTCGGCGCAAAGGCGTCAAAGGACGCATCCCCGCTCCGCGCCGGAGCGAAGCGGTTGTCCAGCCGCCGCTCGCCATGGGTGTAGATGCCGCCCGCGATCAGCCAGAGCCCTGCAAGCGGCGCGATCCGCGCCTCGCCATAGCTGTTGATCGTCTGCGCCCGCGCCTTCTGATAGGATGTCGGCGCCCCCGCCCTGCCGTTCACATTGACGAACTGCCGGAACCGGCCCTGCCCGAAACGCGCCTGCGTGCCCAGCGTCAGCCCGACCGGCATCCCGCCAAGGTCACCAGCCAGGTCGAGGCTGGCAAAGACCCCGCGATCCTCCGATTTCTGGTCCACGACCTGATAGATCGGATGATCCAGCGCCTTGGCGTTGTAATAGACGCCGAACGCCAGCTCCCCGCCATCCAGCGCCACCGTGGTGCGGTTCTGCAAGCGGATCGAATCGATGTTGCGCGCCTGATCGCCAGTAAAATTGCCCTTCGCCGGATGATCCAGCGCGTCGCTTTCATTAAGCGCGCCGGACAACTTCTGCCGGATCGTCTGCACGCTGGCATAGAAGCGCGTTTCGACCCGCTCACTGAGTTTCAGCCCGACATTGCCGTTGAAGCGCAGCGCCCTGCGCCGTCCATGGTCGCGGTCGCCGTCGGACCGGTCGGCGGTCACCGCGGCCCAGGCGTCGCCCCGCGCGTCGGCATGGCCATAGGCCGCCTTCGCCCGCAACGTGTCGAACGACCCGCCGTCGACCCGCATCTTCACGCCCGGCGCCGTGCGCCCGGTCGGCGTCACCGCATTGATCGCCCCGCCCAGCGTCGACCCGCCCAGCCGCAGCGCATTGCCGCCGCGATAGACCTCCAGATGCTGGAAGACCTGCGGGTCCAGCTCCTGGAAGTCGCCATTGTCGTCGGCCATGTTGATCGGGATGCCATCCTGCAACAGCGTCAGCCCGCGCATATGATAGCCGCGCGACAGGCCCGACCCGCGAATGGAGATGCGCACCTCCTGCCCGAAGCGCGGCTGGGTGTAGACGCCGGGCGAGAAGCTCAGCGCATCGCGCAGGGAGATGGCGAGCCTGTCCTCGAAATCCCCGGCCGACACCACGTCGACGCCGCCGGGGGTGCGGACGACTTTCGCCGCGGCTTCCTCCACCACGGGGCTGGCGGTGACGATGATCCGGCTCTGCTCGGCCTCCTCGGCCAAAGCGGGAGCGGACAGGGAACAGGCAAGCGCGCACAGCGAGACGCCGCGCGAAACGGAAAAGACTGGCATGAAATGATAACCTTACTGAAAAATCGCGGAAAAATGGCGGATTTTCAGAAGGCGGGCGGCCCCGAGGAGGGCGGCGGCGGCGCGGCCAGCCGCGCGATCAGCCCTATCTTGAGCGCGAAGGCAATGGGCCCGAAACCAAGCTGCCAGGCGGGCAGGGGCAGGTCGGCCAGAGCCAGCGGCGGAACCAGCGGCTGCACCGATGCGGCAAAGGGGCAATGCTGCTGCCCCGGCGCACCGTCGTCCGGACGATGCCGGCCCGACTCGCCATGCCGGTCGAAGGCGCCCCGGTCGACCACGACATTGACCGCGCCCTCCCCGGTGCAGAGCGTCACGACGACGCCCCGTTCGGTCCGCACCGGCATGAAGCCCGAAGGCGCGACAAGCTGGATCGCGAGGACGAGCAGGGCCAGCGCAGCCAGCAGGCCCCTTGCCGATTCCGATCGTCTGACTGCCCCCATCATGGCCCAGGCCCTAGCGGCGACGGCCCGCCCTGTCACTAGGACAAAAGGGCCAGGGGCCGCACACTCACCTTGACGTAAACGTAAAGCACCGTTACATCAGCCGGCATGGACAAACACACCAGTATCGCCGGTATCGAACTGCCCGATCACAGCGACCGGCAGTCTTATACCATCACCGACCTGTCGGAAGAATTCGGCGTCACCGCCCGCGCGCTGCGCTTCTACGAGGATGAAGGGCTGATCGCCCCGGAACGGCAGGGCCTCGCCCGCATCTATTCGCGCCGCGACCGCGCCCGCCTGGCCTGGATATTGCGCGGCAAGCGGGTCGGCTTCAGCCTGTCCGACATACGCGAGATGATCGACCTCTATGACGCCGACGAGGAGCATGAGGAACAGCGCCGCGTCACCATAGAAAAGTGCAGGGCGCGCATCGACCTGCTCACGCGGCAGAAGGACGACATCGACGCCGCCATAGCGGAACTCTCGCAGTTCGTGACCGTCCTCGACAGATAATCCCCCACCAGAACAGAACCGTCCGGAGAAGATCATGCCCAGCTATACCGCCCCCGTCCGCGACACCCGCTTCGTGCTCGATCACATCGTGGGGCTGGACCGCTACACCAACCTCCCCGGCTTCGAAAATGCGTCGGCGGATCTGGTCGACGCGATCCTGACCGAAGGCGGCAGGATCGCCGCCGAAGTCCTCTTCCCCCTGAACGCCGTGGGCGACAGGGAAGGCTGCACCCGCCACCCCGACGGCAGCGTCACCACCCCGACCGGCTTCAAGGCGGCCTATGACGCCTATGTCGAGGGCGGCTGGACCACGCTGCACGCGCCCGCCGAATATGGCGGCCAGGGCCTGCCCCATGTCGTCGCCACAGCGGTCAGCGAATATATCCTCTCGGCCAATCACAGCTTCGAAATGTATCATGGCCTGACCAGCGGGGCCGTGGCCGCCCTGCTCGCCAAGGGCAGCGAGGAACAGAAGCGGAAATATCTGCCCAATATGGTGTCGGGCAAATGGACCGGGACGATGAACCTGACGGAGCCGCATGCCGGCACCGACCTTGGCCTCATCAAGACCAAGGCGGTTCCGAACGCCGACGGCAGCTACGCGATCAGCGGCACCAAGATCTTCATTTCCGCGGGCGAGCATGACCTTGCCGAAAACATCATCCACCTCGTCCTCGCCAAGACCCCCGGCGCGCCGGACAGCAGCAAGGGCATTTCGCTGTTCGTGGTGCCCAAGTTGCTGGTGAACGAGGATGGATCGCTGGGGCAGCGCAACGCGGTCTCCTGCGGATCGCTCGAACACAAGATGGGCATTCACGGCAACGCCACCTGCGTCATGAACTATGACGGGGCCACCGGATGGCTGGTGGGCGAGGAGAACAAGGGTCTGGCCGCCATGTTCATCATGATGAACGCCGCGCGGCTGGGCGTCGGCCTGCAGGGCCTGGGACAGGCGGAGATCGCCTATCAGAACGCCGCCCATTATGCCCATGACCGCCGTCAGGGCCGCGCCCTGACCGGCCCCAGGGACCTTGAGGAAAAGGCCGACACGCTGTTCGTCCATCCCGACGTCCGCCGCATGCTGATGGAGGCGAAGGCGCTGACCGAAGGGCTGCGCGCGCTGATGCTATGGGGCGCGCTCCAGGTCGACCTTTCCCATCAGGCCGCCACCGAAGAGGAACGCCAGGCCGCCGACGATCTGGTGCAATTGCTGACCCCCGTGATCAAGGGCTATGGCACGGACAAGGGCTTCGACGTCACCGTCATGGCGCAGCAGGTGTTCGGCGGCCATGGCTACATCTGGGAAAATGGCGTCGAACAATATGTCCGCGACGTCCGCATCGCCCAGATCTACGAAGGCACCAACGGCGTGCAGGCGATGGATCTGGTCGGGCGCAAGCTGCCGATGAACGGCGGCCGCGCGCTTCAGGCCTTCCTGAAGATCGTCGCGGATGAAGTGGCGCAGGCCAAGGGTGACGAGAAGCTCGCCGGCCTTGCGGAGGCGCTGGAAAAGGCGAGCGGGCAGCTTGGCGCGGCGACCATGTGGCTGATGCAGAATGCGATGAAGAACCCCGACAATGCCGGGGCGGGGGCGGTGCACTATATGCACATATTGGGCATCGTCGCGACCGGCCTGATGTGGCTTCGCATGGGCAAGGCCGCGGCGGCCCTGCTCGCGGCGGGGGAAGGCGACGCGAAATTCCTGGAAGCCAAGCTGGTGACCGCCCGCTTCTTCGCGGAACGCATCATGCCCGACGCCGGCGCGCTCCGCCGCAAGATCGAGGGCGGCGCCGACAGCCTGATGGCGCTCGACCCGGATATGTTCCTGGCGGCCTGACCGCCGGGGCAGGCAAGGCGCTCCACCCGGCCCAAGCCGGGCGGAGCGTCCCTGCGTTTCAGGCGGCGAGGGACAGTCGTTCGGCCGGACGCCGCGCCGCCGGGGCGGCAGGGCGGGCTTCGGCCCTGGCCAGTCCGGCGACATAGCGTTCGGCAATGACGACATCGCGGCGATAGGCGAAATATAGCGACAACAGGGAGAACATGGCGACCTCTTGATAAAAGGATTGCTGCGTTGCAGCATCGACGCCTATCTGAGGTCAGCGGGAAAAATCCGCAAATGCAATGGCTTCGAACGCGATTGCAGAAAGCTCATCCTCATGACCGCGCGCATCATGGCTGGATTTTGAGCGGCGCGATCCCGCTTGCAGGCCGATGCTCCCGCTTTCGGCAAACCGTCCCAGTCAATCCATCGCAGGCGGAAAAGCCGCGCCCTGCCTTCGCAGGCACCCGTCGCGCATAGCGCCCGCAACGGACCGTCCACCGCCCCCCTTCATCGCCACCGACCATTGACCCATTGCGCACGGCGCGGCATGGGCCCATCAAACGGGACATGATGCAGCGAGCCGCTTCGTGAACGGGCCAGTGCCGGCAAGCCGCACGCTCGGCCTGCCCGCCTGCATTGCGCTGGTGATGGGCAACATGATCGGGTCCGGCGTGTTCCTGCTGCCCGCCTCGCTCGCGCCGTTCGGCTGGGATGCGGTGGCGGGCTGGATATTCACCATCGCCGGCTCCCTCCTCCTTGCCTATGTCATCGCCCGGCTGACGGTGCGGATGCCCGACGCCGGCGGCACGGCGCAGTTCATCACCCGCGCCTATGGCCCGTCCGCCGGCTTCGCGATCGGGTGGATATACTGGATTTCGGTGATCTTCACCAATGTCACCATCGCCGTCGCCGCCACCGCCAATCTCAGCAGCATCCAGCCCGCGCTGCACCGGCCCGGAATGGGGGCGCTCCTTTCCATCGGTTTCCTCTGGGCGACGACCGGCATCAACCTGGTCGGCGCGCGCGCCGCGGGCGCGACCCAACTCGCCACCACCGCGATCAAGCTGATCCCGATCGCGGTCGTCTTCGTCCTGCTCGCCCTGACCTTGGGCCATGGCCGGGCGCAGGTCGCGCCATTCCCCGCGCAAGGCTTCACCAGCGCCGGCATCACCGCCTCGGCCGCGCTGACGCTCTGGGCGCTGCTCGGCTTCGAATCGGCCAGCGTCGCCGCCGACAAGGTGCGCGATCCCGCCCGGACAATCCCGCGCGCCACGCTGATCGGCACGGCAGTCACCGGCCTCATCTACCTGCTGGTCTGCTCCGGCATCGCTCTCACCCTGCCGGCGGAGGAAAGCCGGTCCGGCTCCCCCTTCGCCGCCTTCGTCGCGCATTACTGGTCGCCCGGCCCGGCGGGACTCATCGCGGTCTTCGCCACGATCAGTTGCCTCGGGGCGCTCAATGGCTGGACATTGTTGCAGGGTGAAGTGCCGCTTGCCATGGCGCGGGGCGGCGAATTGCCGCGCTGGCTGGCCGGGACCAACGGTCGCGGCACGCCGGTCCGCGCGCTGCTGCTGTCCTGCCTGCTCGGAACGCTGATGCTGATCGCCAACAGCCTGCAGGGGCTGGTCGCGCTGTTCACGGCGATGGCGCTGCTGTCGACCTCGGCCACGCTCTGGCTCTATGTCGGCTGCGCGCTGGCGGCGCTCAGGTTCCAGCTGGCGGTGCCCGCCGCTCTGCTGGGGCTCTGCTATGCGCTCTGGACATTATGGGGCGCGGGGCTGGTGCCCAGCGGAGCAAGCTTCCTGCTGATGGCGGGGGGATTTCCCTTTTACGCCTGGGCGCGCCGGGACCGAAAGTCCCTGCCCTGTCGCCATTCAGGCTGAGCCCGTCGAAGCCCTTTCCTTCTCCTCGAAGAAAGAAAAGCCCCTCCACCAGTTCGGGGCGAACGGAGGCAGGGAAGGCGTCCGAAGGGTGGAGGGAAAATCAGTCCCCCCACAATTCCTTGAGCTTGCTGAAGAAGCCGGTCGATTGCGGGCATTCCTCGCCGGTTTCCGTCTCGCGAAAGGCTTCCAGCAGTTCGCGCTGCTTGGCGCTCAGCTTGGTCGGCGTCTCGACGTCGACCTGGATCACCAGATCGCCCTGCCCACGCCCGTTCAGCACAGGCATGCCCGCGCCGCGCTGGCGAATCTGCTTGCCCGACTGGATGCCGCTCGGAATCTTGATCTCATGCCGCCGGCCATCCAGCCCCGGCACCTCGATGACCCCACCCAGCGCGGCGGTCGTGAAGCTGACCGGCGCGCGCGCGAACAGGGTCGTCCCGTCCCGCTCGAAGATCGAGTGCCGCTTCACATGCAGGAAGATATAGAGGTCGCCCGCAGGAGCCCCCCGCGCCCCCGCCTCGCCCTCACCCGACAGGCGGATGCGCGTGCCTTCGTCGACGCCGGCGGGGATGTTGACGGAAAGCGTCTTGGGCTTGTCCACCCGCCCTTCGCCCCGGCAGCTACGGCAGGGGCTTTCGATCACCTGACCCGCGCCATGGCAGGACGGACAGGTCCGCTCGACCACGAAAAAGCCCTGCTGCGCCCGCACCTGGCCATGGCCATGGCAGGTGCCGCAACTCTTGACCCCGGTGCCCGGCTGCGCGCCCGAGCCGTCGCAGCTTTCGCAAGGGGCCGAAACCTCGATCTCGATCTCGGTCTTCTTGCCATGATAGGCGTCGTCCAGCGTGATTTCCATGTCGTAGCGCAGGTCCGCCCCGCGCCGCTGCGCCTGCCGCCCGCCGCCGAAGCCGCCCGCCGCCTGACCGAAGATCGTCTCGAAAATATCGCCCAGGTCGGAAAAGCCGCCCGCGCCGCCGCGCCCGCCGCCGAAACCGCCGCCATTCTGGAACGCCGCATGGCCGAACCGGTCATAGGCCGCGCGCTTCTGCGGGTCCTTCAAACATTCATAGGCTTCCGAAACGGCCTTGAACTTGGCCTCGCTGTCGGTGCAGCCCCCGGTCTTGTCCGGGTGATATTTCATCGCCAGCTTGCGATAGGCGCTTTTGATCGTGGCGGCGTCCGCCGTGCGCTCGACTTCGAGCAGTTCGTAATAGTCGATTTCGGTGCTCATCTCGCCCCCGGCGTCCCTGCCCCATCAAGGCCATAACAGTCCTGACGGGGCAAGCACATCAGCTTACGCCTTGTTATCGTCCACTTCGGAGAATTCGGCATCGACGACATCGTCATCCGCCTTCGGCGCGTCCGCGCCCGGAGCAGCCGCAGCCGCCTGCTCCTTCTCGTAAATGGCCTGCCCCAGCTTCATCGCGACCGTGGCGAGTTCCTGCGCCTTCGCCTTCATGGCTTCCGCATCGCCGCCCTCGACCGCAGACTTGGTGGCCGCGATCGCGGTCTCGATCTCCGACTTCAGGCCAGCATCGACCTTGTCGCCATGCTCGGAAAGCTGCTGCTCGGTGGTGTGGATCAGGCTTTCGGCATTGTTCTTCGCCTCGGCCGCCTCGCGCTTCTTCTTGTCTTCCTCGGCAAAGCGCTCGGCATCCTTGACCATCTGGTCGATGTCGGCGTCCGACAGGCCGCCCGAAGCCTGAATGCGGATCTGCTGTTCCTTGCCCGTGCCCTTGTCCTTGGCATGGACATTGACCAGACCGTTGGCGTCGATGTCGAACGTCACCTCGATCTGCGGCACGCCGCGCGGCGCAGGCGGGATGCCGACCAGATCGAACTGGCCGAGCAGCTTGTTGTCCGCCGCCATCTCACGCTCGCCCTGGAACACGCGGATCGTCACCGCCTGCTGATTGTCGTCGGCGGTCGAATAGACCTGGCTCTTCTTGGCAGGGATGGTGGTGTTGCGGTCGATCATGCGGGTGAACACACCGCCCAGCGTCTCGATGCCCAGCGACAGCGGAGTGACGTCCAGCAGCAGCACGTCCTTGACGTCGCCCTGCAACACGCCCGCCTGAATGGCGGCGCCCATGGCGACCACTTCGTCGGGGTTCACGCCGGTATGCGGTTCCTTGCCGAAGAACTCCTTCACGGCCTCGCGCACCTTGGGCATGCGGGTCATGCCGCCGACCAGCACCACTTCGCTGATCTCGCTCGCGGAAACGCCGGCGTCGGCCAGCGCCTTCTTGCAAGGCTCCATCGTCCGCTTGATGAGGTCGGCCACCAGCCGCTCCAGATCGGCGCGGGTGATGGTCTTGACCAGATGCTTCGGCCCATTCTGGTCAGCGGTGATGAAGGGCAGGTTGACTTCGGTCGACTGGGCCGAGGACAGTTCGATCTTCGCCTTTTCCGCCGCTTCCTTCAGGCGCTGCAAAGCCAGCTTGTCCTTGGTGAGGTCGATGCCCTCATCCTTCTGGAAGCCCGAAGCCAGGAACTCCACCAGCTTGGCGTCGAAATCCTCGCCGCCCAGGAAGGTATCGCCATTGGTCGACTTCACCTCGAACACGCCGTCGCCGATCTCCAGGATCGAGATGTCGAACGTGCCGCCGCCAAGATCATAGACCGCGATGGTCTTGCCGTCCTGCTTCTCCAGCCCGTAGGCGAGCGCGGCCGCGGTCGGCTCGTTGATGATGCGCAGCACTTCCAGACCGGCGATCTGGCCGGCGTCCTTGGTCGCCTGACGCTGGGCGTCGTTGAAATAGGCGGGCACGGTGATGACCGCCTGCGTCACCGTCTCGCCCAGATAGCTCTCGGCGGTTTCCTTCATCTTCTGCAGGATGAAGGCGGAAATCTGCGAAGGCGAATAATCCTTGCCGCCGGCATTGACCCAGGCGTCGCCATTGGGACCCTTGGCGATGCTGTAGGGCACCAGCTCCATGTCCTTCTTGGTCATCGGATCGTCGAAGCGGCGGCCGATCAGGCGCTTCACGGCGAAGATGGTGTTGTCCGGATTGGTCACGGCCTGACGCTTGGCAGGCTGGCCGATCAGGCGCTCGCCGTCCTTGGTGAAGGCGACGATGGAGGGCGTCGTCCGCGCGCCTTCCGCATTTTCGATCACCTTGGGCTTGCCGCCGTCCATCACAGCGACACAGCTGTTGGTGGTGCCCAGGTCGATACCGATTACTTTTGCCATTGTGTCCTCTTTGAACCCCAAATCATATTCAGCGGTTGACGGCCCCATACCTCACGAAAGCGCCAAGGCAAGGGCGTTTGCGCAAGGGATATAGGCGTGCTTTCGCTTGGCACAAGAAGCTGTGACGATTACCTCCAGGAAACGATCGGAAACGGGACATTGAGGAAGCCTTTGCCCATGCGCGCATTTTACCCCCTAATCGCCCTTGCCGCCCCGCTTGCGCTCACGGCGTGCGGCGATCCCGCGCCCACCTATGTCGATCAGGCCTGGGTGCGGCTCAGCCCCAACAAGGACATGCCGTCCTCCGGCTATTTCATCGCCCATGGCGGCGACGCGGACACGGCGCTGCGCGGCGTGCTCACCGACTATGCGCTGAAGGTGGAGATGCACGAGAGCATGAGCGAGGGCGGCAGGATGACGATGAAGCCGCTCGACAGCGTCCCCATCCCCGCCAGGTCCACGGTCGCCTTCGCGCCGGGCGGCAAGCATCTGATGCTCTGGGGCGTCAACGACACGGCGATCGGCCGCGGCAGGATGACGCTCACTTTCCTGCTCGCCAATGGCGACCGCCTGCTGGTCGACGCCATCATCCAGAAGCCCGGCGCCGCCGCTCCCGTTCCCCCGCAAAAGGAGCATGAGGCGCATTGACCGGACGTCCGCTGACCGAGGCTGAAACCGCCCTGGCCCGGTCGGTGTTCGCCGCCGCCATCGATTATCGGCGGGTGCGGGTGCATGATCGCAAATGGTGGCCGTTCCAGCCGCGGCAAGTCACCATGGCGCCCGACGGCGACCTCTGGTTTCATCCGGAAAGCGGCCTGTTCTGCCCTGATTTCTGCGACAGCCCCCTGCACGTCCAGGGACATTTCATCCATGAAATGACCCATGTCTGGCAGGCGCAGCGGGGCGGCAGATGGTATCTGCCGCTGATGCGCCATCCCTTCTGCCGCTACGGCTATGAGATCGTGCCGGGAAAGCCGTTCCGCCGCTATGGCCTGGAGCAGCAGGCGGAGATCGTGCGGCATGCGTTCCTGTTGCGCCGCGGGGTTCCCGTGCACGGCAAGCCGCCGCTTCCGGTCTATGAGGCGCTGCTGCCCTTCGCCGGCAGGCAAGGGGTCGACGACGGACCGTGATTCGCGCCATGTTCCGGCGAAGGCGCTCCAGCGAGACGGGCGGCCCGGTGCGATGGACCGCCCGGCGACCCTCGCGCTTTCCAGAAGAAAAGCCCGGCGATCCTCGACCGCCGGGCAAAGGGGCATGGCTGGGAGCCGCCCTGAGGAAAGCCGCTCAGCCCTTCTTCTCGGGCGGCAGCGTGATCTTCACATTCTCGCCATTCTGGCCGGGAAAGCCGGTGAACATCGCATCGATCAGGTTCGGCACCAGATAGGTCAGCTTGTTGGAAAGCGACTGGGCCTGCGCCTTGCCCTCGAACAGGCGGCGATTGTCGGCGGCGCGGTCGATCTTCATGCTGAGGTCGCCGGTATAGACGGTGTAGCTGGTCACGTCATTATAACCGCCGGGCCCGAACAGCCACGGGTCATAGAAGCCATAGCCCCAGGGGCGGCCCCAGCGGCCCCGCCAGCCCCAACCGCCGTAGAAGAACGGGTCGGGATTGCCGAATCCGGTCGATCGCACCTTTTCGCGCCCATTGTCGACGCCATAGGCCACGCGCACGATCAGGTCGGCCCGCGCGGGATCGCCGGCGGCGACATAGCCGGTCTGGGTCAGACGCTGGCTGACGAGGTCCGCATAATGCGAAAATTCAAGCCCGCCCGCCAGGCGCGGATCGTCCGCGACAACGGTGAAGCTCTGGCCGGCGGGTGCGGGAAGCTGCTGAAAGCGCGCCACATCCGCCTTGAAGGAACTCGCGCAGCCTGACAGCGCCACAAGCGCCAAAGCGGGCGCCGCGAGGAAGCCGATCTTTTTGAAACGGGTCATTTTTCTTGCGTCCTGTACCAGGCACTTCGCCTGCCAAACATCTTGCGTCCTGCCATGGCAAAACGCAACTGAACATCGTTTGAACGCACGTAACGGGCGAACGGGCGCAAACCATGTCCTGCCATCCGTACGACGCCGCGGCATGGATTATTCCGTCACGAACCGGAAAGGGCCGCCGCTTTGGCGACCCCTGCGGCATCAGCGCATCAGTCCCATCGCGTCATAGGCCGCCCGCAAAGTGGGCGCGGCCGCCGCCGACGCCTTGGCCGCCCCCTTTTCGAGGATGGCGTCCAGCGCGGCGTCGTCGGTGCGCAATTCCATGAACCGCGCACGGATGGGGCGGAGCGTTTCCACCAGCAGTTCGCCCAGGGCCGGCTTGAACGCGCCGAAGCCCTTGCCGGCGAATTCGGCACAGACCGCGTCCACGCTCATGCCCGACAGCGTCGCATGGATGCCGAGAAGATTGTTCGCCTCCGGACGTCCGGCCAGCCCCCCGGCATTGTCCGGCAGCGGTTCGGGATCGGTCTTGGCCTTCTTCACCTTCTGCATGATCGCATCGTCATCGTCGGTCAGGTTGATGCGGCTCATGTCGGACGGGTCGGACTTGGACATCTTCGCCGTGCCGTCGCGCAGCGACATGATGCGCGCCGATTCCCTGGGGATGATCGGATCGGGCAGGGTGAACAGCTCCACGCCGAAATCGGTGTTGAACTTGGTCGCGATGTCGCGGGCCAGCTCCAGATGCTGCTTCTGGTCCTCGCCCACCGGCACATGGGTGGCGTTGTAGACCAGGATGTCCGCCGCCTGGAGCACCGGATAGACGAACAGGCCGATGGAGGCGCCCTCGCGGTCCTTGCCCACCTTGTCCTTGAACTGGGTCATGCGGTTGAGCCAACCGATCCGCGCCGTGCCGTTCAGCAGCCAGCACAGTTCCGCATGGGCGGGCACCCGCGCCTGGTTGAAGAGGACGGAGCGGTCCGGGTCGATCCCGGCGGCGACCAGCGCGGCGGCCATGTCGCGGACATTGCGGATACGCTGTTCGCGCCCTTCATGCACGGTGATCGAATGCATGTCGGCCAGGAAGAAGAAGCACTGGCTCCCGCTGTCCATCTCGTCCTGCATCCGCACCCAGTTGCGGATCGCGCCCAGATAATTGCCCAGGTGCAGATTGCCGGTCGGCTGGATGCCGGAAAGGACGCGCATTCTTCTATCCGTTCTCTGTCTTGGTTGCACTTTTGCGCCGCATCAGCGCCTTCAGGTCCGAGAGCCGATAGGCGCCCGTAAGGAAGCAGGCCACCCCGTACAGCGCGATTCCCGCGCCGACAAGCACCGCCAGCGCCACATAACGCTGGACCATCACCCCGCCGAGCCATGGATCGAGCAGCCCTTCGCCGGCATAGAGCGCCCCGCCCATCACGACCGCCGCCACGGCGAGGCGGGGCAGGCGCCGCCGCAACTGCCCGTCGGCGGCGAAATGGCCGCGCTTCACCAGCGTCGAATAGAGCATCGCCACATTGACGGTGGAGGACAGCGCCGTCGCCAGCGGCGGCCCGACATGGCCCAGCAGCGGGATCAGGACGATGTTCCCGACGATGTTGATGAGGATCGACAGCATCGCATAGCGGACCGGCGTCCTGGTGTCCCCGCGCGCATAATAGCCGGGCGTCAGCACCTTCACGAGGACATAGGATGGCAGGCCGATGGAAAAGGCGGACAGCGCCCAGCCGCAGCGTTCGGCATCCAGCGCGGTGAAGCGGCCATATTGGAACAGGCCCCGCACGATCGGTTCCGCCACGGTGATGAAGGCGACGGTCGCGGGCAGGGTCAGGAACAGCGCCAGTTCGATGCCGCGGTTCTGCGTGTCCATGGCCACCTGCTCCTGGCCCGTCGACAGCAGGCGGGAAATGGTCGGCAGCAATATGGTGCCAAGGCCGATCCCGATCAGCCCCAGCGGCAACTGGTTCAGCCGGTCGGCATAATAGATATAGGTGATGGAGCCTGAGGCGAGCAGCCAGCCGGACAGGGCGGTGGAGATCAGCAGGTTGATCTGCGAAGCCCCGGCCCCCGCCGCCGCCGGCACGATCAGGCGGAGCAGTTCCTTCACATCCGCGTCCAGTCGCGGGCGCTTCAGCCTCATCGACACGCCCGCCCGGCGGCAGGCCCAGATCAGCCACAGCAATTGCAGCGCCCCGCCCACGGTGACGGAAATCGCCTGCACCCGCGCGGTTTCATATTCGTCGGCGCCGTGGAACAGCCACAGCCCCGCGATCATGGCGATGTTGAGCAGGATCGGCGCGGCGGCATTCACCCAGAATTTGTCGAGCGAATTCAATATGCCGCCCAGCAGGGAGGCAAGGCTGATCAGCGCCAGATAGGGCAAGGTGATCCGCGAGAGCGTCACCGCGAAGGCGAATTGCTCCGGCGTCGGGTTCTGGCGGGAGAAGCCGCCGGAGAGCGCCCATGTGATCGGCCAGGCCGCCGCGATCAGCAGCGCGGTGAAGGCGACCAGCACCGGCAGCAGCACGGCCAGCGCCCGCTCAGCGAAGCGATAGCCGTCCGCGACCCCACCCGGCCCCGCCGCCTTGCGGTTGAACATGGGGATGAAGGCGGCGGAAAAGGCGCCCTCGGCAAAGAGGGCGCGGAACATGTTGGGCAGGCGGAAGGCGACGCCGTTGAAGGCGTCCGACGCGAATCCCGCGCCGACATAGCGCGCCGCCAGCGAATCGCGGACAAGGGCCAGCACCCGGCTGGCGAGCGTCAGCCCGCCCACGGAACCAAGGGCCCTGGCGAGTTTCATGGCAAAACCCCTCCTCCCGTTCGCCCTTGGCTTGTCGAAGGGCTGCACTTCTTCTTCATCGGAAGAAAGTGGCGGGCTTCGACACGCTCAGCCCGAACGGGGGGATGGATCATTCCCGGACTCAGGCGTGGCCGGCCGGCTCGCCTGCGGTCTGCGCCATGGCCTGCGCCTGCTGGACATAGAGGCCGCCGAAATCGATGGGATCGAGCAGCAGCGGCGGGAAGCCCCCGTCGCGGATCGCGTCGGCCAGCACGCGGCGGGCGAAGGGGAAGAGAAGGCGCGGCGCTTCGGCCAGCATGAAGGGCTGCATCTGGTCCTCGGGCACGTTCCGCATGCCGAAGATCGCGGCATAGACCAGTTCCACGGCAAAGGCGGTGCCCTGCGGCGCGGTGGCCTTGACCTCGATCTTCAGGGATACTTCGACGACTTCCTCGCCCACCTTGTCGGCGCCGATGTTGAACTGCACGTCGATCTGCGGCTGGTCCTGCCACTGATAGACGGCGGGCGCATTGGGGTTTTCGAAGGACATGTCCTTCACATATTGGCTGATCAGCGCGATCTGGGGGCCATTGTCGGCGCCATTGCCGGTGGTCTGAATGGTATCGGCTTCCTCGGCCATCTCATTTCCCTGGTTTTTAAGGTTTGCCTGGCGGGCGGAATGTCCGCGCATGTCGATCCGCGCGCTTAGCAGGGGCGGCAGGAGGGGGCAATGCGGCACATGAAAAGCGGCCATTTGAATATGCGGGGAAACATGCCTATGTTGGTTGCGTTACAGTTTCAGATTCAGTCCAAAGGGTGCCTGACCCCGTGTATGTGATCGTCATCCTCGCCATGATTGCCGGCTTTCTGGCGTTGCGGCTTTATTCGGTGCTCGGCAAGCGGACCGGGCATGAGCAGGAGCCTGCGCTTCGCCCGGCGGAGGAACGCGCCAAGGTGACGATCGTGCAGCCGCGCCCGGTTCCGGAAATGGCGGGCGATTCGGTGCGGCTGTCGGACGGGCTGATCGCTCCCGGCGGCGAAGCGGGTGTCCGCGCGCTGATCGCGGCCGACCGCAGCTTCGACGTGCCCCAGTTCGTGGAGGGCGCCAAGGCCGCCTACAAGATGGTGCTGGAGGCGTTCTGGCGCGGCGACCGGCAGGAACTGGAATGGCTTTGCGATGCCGATGTTCTCGCCTCCTTCGAGGAAGCGATCGCGGCGCGGGAGGCGGAGGGCCATGTCCTCGACAACCGCCTGGTCCGCATGGAAAAGGTGCAGATCGTCGATGCGGGCGTCACTGGCCGCATGGCGGAGATTTCCCTGCGTTTCGAGGCGGACATCGCCGCCGTCACCCGCGACCGCGACGGCAATGTCGTCGCCGGTTCGCTGACCGACGCTGTCGGCACCAACGACATCTGGACCTTCACGCGCGACCTGCGCAGCACCGATCCCAACTGGAAGCTCAGCGAGACCGACGAGGCGGCATGAGCCTTCGTCAGTCGTGGGGCGCGCTGGCCGCGGCTTTGCTGCTGTCCGCTTGCGCCGGCGGCGTGATTCCGCCCGGCGCGGGTGGGCCTGCGCCCTCAAGGCCGCCTCGCGGCGGTGAGACCGCAACCCGCCCCGTTCCCGCCACTCCCCGTCCGCCCGTGGCGGTCACGCCTCCCGCGAGCGCGCCGGCCGATACAGCCAATGCCGTCAGCGCCGGAATCGCCCCCGGCCCGGCCATCACCGACCTCATTCCGTCGGGCGAGCGTTCGCGCAAGGCGTTGCAGGCGTTCCGCCTCTCCTGCCCTTCGCTGATGCGGCGGGGCGACCAGAGCGGACTGACGCGCGGCACGGACTGGAACAGCGCCTGCGCCGCCGCGTCTAGCTGGCCGGAGGCGTCGGCCGGCGAATTTTTCGCCCGCTATTTCGAAGCGGTGCAGGTGGGCGACGGAAAGGCCTTCGTCACCGGCTATTATGAGCCGGAGATCGCGGGGTCGCGCACGCGGCAGCCCGGTTACGAGGTGCCGATCTACCGCCGCCCGCCCACCCTGATCGACGTCAATCTGGGCCAGTTCAGCGACAGCCTGAAGGGCAGGACCATTCGCGGCAAGGTGGACGGCAGCAATCTGGTGCCGTTCGACGAACGGTCGCAGATCGTTTCGGGGTCGCTCGCCGGCAAGGGGCTGGAACTGGCATGGGCCGCCGATCCGGTGGAATTCTTCTTCCTCCAGGTGCAGGGCAGCGGCCGCCTGCTGCTGCCCGACGGCGGCGTGATGCGGATCGGCTATGACGGGCAGAATGGCCGCGACTATACCGGCATCGGCAAGCTGATGAAGGATCGCGGCCTCATCCAGGCCGGGTCGATGCAGGACATCATGCAATATCTGCGCGCCCATCCGGCCGAGGGCGCGGCGATCATGAACGAGAACAAGAGCTTCGTCTTCTTCCGGGAACTGACCGGCGCCGGCCCGCTGGGCGCGATGGGCGTCGCCGTGACGCCCGAAGCGACGGTGGCGGCCGATCCCCGCTATGTGCCGCTGGGCGCGCCGGTGCTGCTCTCGCTGGACCGGGCGGAACCCAATGGCATCTGGATCGCGCAGGATACCGGCGGCGCGATCAAGGGCGCAAACCGCTTCGACAGCTTCTGGGGCGCCGGCAGCAATGCGCGCAGCATCGCGGGCGGCATGTCGGCGCGGGGCAGCGCACTGATCCTGCTGCCGCTCGGGTCGGCGGCGCGCCTGGGTCAGCAGCCCTGACATCATGCTGCGATGCCCCGACGCGGTCTCACCTCCGATGAACAGGCGCTCTGGACGGCGCTGACCCGCTCCGTAAGGCCGCTGAGGCCGGGTGCGCGCATCTCTTCCCTTCCGACGCCGCCAACCCCCGCAAAGGACGGGACAGGGTTAACGGCTCCGTCCGTTCAGGCCGTCGCGACGGCCCCGGCGCGCACCCCCGCAGCCACTCTGGATTCGGGCTGGGAGCGCCGAATCCGTAGCGGAAATCTGACCCCGGACATGACCATAGACCTGCACGGCCACAGCCTGTCGGCGGCCCATTCGCAGCTTAACCAGGCGCTGGCCTCGGCCTGGGCAAGGGACGTGCGAATATTGCTGGTGGTCACCGGGAAACCGCCGAAAAGCCCCTCCGCCAGCGGCGGTTCGCGCCGGGGCGCCATCCGCGGCGAGATCGGTCACTGGCTGGAAACCAGCAGCTATGCCGACCGCATCGCCAGCGTGCGGATCGCGCATCGGCGCCATGGCGGCGACGGCGCGCTCTACGTCATCCTGCGGCGCAAAAAATAAGCCTTTCGGACTGATTCACTGACCTTTTCTTAACCACTGTCCTTCATATCCCACTGATCCAGTCCAACGCCGGACTGGCGGGGGTAGGGAGACTCATGCAGGGCGTGACATTGACGAGCCGCGCCACTGCCTTCGCCTGCGCCGCGGGGGCGCTGGTGTTCATCCTGTCGCTGGTCCTTGGGCAGGGGCAGGCGACCGACATGGACGGCATCGGCCGCTCCCTCATCATCGCGATCCTGTGCGGCACGCTCAGCTGGGCCTCCGCCCGCCGTACCGTGGCCACGACCGCCAGCGCCATCGACGGTGCGACCGAACGCCTGCTGGCGGCGGCCCATGGCGACCTGCAATCCGCCGTGCCGCGGGACATAGGCCGGGAATTGCCCGACCTTTCCGTGGCGATGGAAAGCCTGTTCAGCCAGGTCCGCACGAACCTGGACCATGTGCAGGCGCTGGCGCTGTTCGATCAGGTGACCGGCCTTCCCAACCGCGCCAGCTTCTGCCGGCAGGTCGAACGGCTGCTGGCGGAACGCAGCGAAGAAGGGCTTGCGGCCCTGTTCTTCATCGATCTGGACGGGTTCAAGGGCGTGAACGACACGCTGGGCCATGCGGCGGGCGACCAGTTGCTGGCGCGCGTTGCCGGCCGCCTGCGCGAAGTCGCCATGGCGCAGGCCAGCGCGGGCGCGGGCGATTGCCTGATCGGCCGCCTGGCGGGGGATGAATTCACCCTGTTCGTCCCCAGCATGCCCGATCTCGACACGGCGGGCCGCATTGCCCGCGCCATCCAGTTCGCGCTGCGCGAACGCTTCGACCTCGGCAGCCAGCATATCGACCTGGGCGCGTCGATCGGCGTCGCCTGCTATCCCGAACATGGCGACACGCTGCCCGCGCTGCTGCGATCGGCGGACATCGCCATGTATCATGCCAAGCATCAGGGCCGTAACCGGGCCGAGATGTTCACCACCGAACTGGCGCTGGAAGCCGCCGACCGCGCGGAGCTGGAGCGCGACCTGCTGCTGGGCCTGCAACGGGACGAGTTCCTCCTCGAATTCCAGCCGCAGATCGAAATTTCCAGCGGCCGGGCGATCGGCGCCGAAGCGCTGATCCGCTGGGTGCATCCGGAACGCGATCTGGTGATGCCCGGCTCCTTCGTGCCGATTGCGGAGGAAAGCGGCGCCATCGTGGCGCTGGGCGACTGGGTCATGAGCCGCGTGTGCGAAACGGCGGCGCGCTGGGCGCAGGCCGGGGTGAGGCAGCGGATCGCGATCAACATCTCCTCCCGCGAACTGGGGCAGGCCGACTTCTTCATGCGCCTGCGCCATGCGATAGACGCGCATCGGGCCCCGGCGATCATGCTGGAACTGGAGATCACGGAATCGCTCGCGATGGAGATGAAGTCGCGGACGCTGGACCAGATCCGCGCCCTGCGGCGCGACGGCGTGCGCATCGCCATCGACGATTTCGGGACCGGCTATTCCAACCTCTCGCGGCTGCGCGAACTGCCGGTCGACCGGGTGAAGATCGACCGGTCGCTCGTCCGCGACATCGCCGTTTCGGCTGAAGCGCGCACGATCTGCAGCGCCGTCGTCGGGCTGATCCAGGGACTGGGCATGGAAGTGGTGGTCGAGGGGGTGGAGACAGAGGCGCAGATGGAAATGCTGCGCGTGATCGGCTGCACGCTGTTCCAGGGCTATCATCTGGCGCGGCCCATGGGGGAGGAGGATTATCTCGCCCGCTTCGCCGCGCCAGCGCCGCTGGTCCGGCATCGCTCCGTCTGAAGCGGATGGCCATGCGCATCCCGCTCCTCATGGGGCGGGATTTCATTCCCTTCCGTCATGACCGGGTTCCTGCCCTTCGACAGGACCGGGACAGGCCGTTCCGCGCAACGCTCCAAGCTTTTGTTGGCGCATCCTTTTAAGCCCAAAACCGGTTCCCACTTTTGCGCACGATGCCCTAGCTCGCCAGCGCCTTCGCCGTAACCAGCCGGTAGATTTCGGTGAGGTCGCGCAGGTCGGCCAGCGCCACCGCCTCGTCCAGCTTGTGCATGGTCGCATTGTTGAGGCCGAATTCCACCACCGGGCACAGGCGCGAGAGGAAGCGCGCGTCGGACGTGCCGCCCGTGGTCGACAGGTCCGCCTCCACCCCCGTCACGTCCCGGATCGCGCCCGCGACCATGTCCGACAGCATGCCCGGCTCCGTCAGAAAGGGTTCGCCGCTGATCTTCGCTTCCACCCTGCCCCCTTCGGCCGCGGCGATGGCGGTGATGCGGTCGACCAGTTCCGCGCCGCCATGTTCATTGTTGAAACGGATCGAGATGCGCGCCTGCGCCGCGGCGGGGATGACGTTGGTCGTCGGATTGCCGACATCCAGATTGGTGATCTCGATATTGCTCGCCTGGAACCAGTCATTGCCCTCGTCCAGCACCAGCGCATCGATGGCGGACAGGATGCGGATCAGGCGCGGGATCGGATTGTCGGCCAGGTGCGGATAGGCGACATGGCCCTGCACGCCGTCGACATGGATCCACATGTTGACCGATCCGCGCCGGCCGATCTTGATGACGTCGCCCAGCCGCTGCGAGGAGGTCGGCTCGCCCACCAGGCAAAGGTCGGGACGCAGCCCATGGGCGGCCATCCGCTCCATCAGGGCCAGCGTGCCATGCACGGCCGCGCCTTCCTCATCGCCGGTGATGATCAGGCTGATCGTGCCGGGCAGGTCTTCGGGCAGGTGGTGCAGGGCGGCGACATAGGCGGCGATGGCGCCCTTCATGTCGACGGCGCCGCGCCCGTAGAGCAACTCGCCGCGCACCTCCGGCCGGAAGGGATCGCTCGCCCAGCCATTGCCCGGCGGGACCACATCCAGATGCCCGGCAAAGGCGAAATGCCTGCCCGGCCCCGTCGTCCGCCATGCCAGCAGATTTTCCACCGGGCCGTCCGGCGCCTCCCCCGCCAGGAAGCGGTCGACGGTAAAGCCCAGCGGTTTCAGCATCGCCTCCAGCACGGCGAAGACATCCCCCGTGGCCGGCGTGACGGAGGGACAGGCGATCAGCTTCTCGGCTATGTCGATCGGGTTTGCATCGGCGCTGGTCTTGTTCATGGGGTTGCGTTAGAGCATTTTGAAGCTGGCTGAAACAGTCAGCGGCTCGCAAAATGCGTGCAGGCCGACGCGCATTTTGAAGCTGGCTGGAACAGGCGCGGCTCGCAAAATGCGGTGGCGCACAGCGCGCATTTTGAAGCTGGCGGGACCGCCGGCGCCGCCCCCGGCAGGAGGATATGTCATGCCCAGGATCGACCTTGCCGCCATCGAACAGACCGATCGGACGGGCTATCCGCCCGAATATGCGGATGCGGTGGCGGGGCGATGGGTGCGCAGGCTGGGACCGGCGACCGGCCTTTCCGATTTCGGCATCAGCCATGTGGTTCTGAAGCCCGGCGCCGCATCCTCCCAACGGCACTGGCATGAGGATGAGGACGAATTCCTCGTCATGCTGAGCGGCGAAGCGATGTTGATCGAGGAAGGAAGCCGAACGGCGCTGCACGGCGGCGACATGGCCTCCTTCCCGAAGGGCGATCCCAATGGCCATCATCTGGTGAATGAAAGCGGCGAGGATTGCGCCTTCCTGGTCGTCGGGCGCGTTCCGCTGGGCGATGCGCATTATCCCGACATCGACATGCAGTGGGTCGAGGGCAGCTACCGCCGCAAGAATGGAAGCAGTTTTTGAGGCTGGACCGGCGGGCATTGATGGCCGCGCTGGGCCCTGCGATGGCGGCTCCCGGGCTTTTGGCCGCGCCGCTTGCGGGCGTGGTGAAGCCGCCCCGGCTGCGCCCCGGCGACAGCGTGGGCCTGATCGAGCCGGCGGGCTTTACCGACGACAGCTTCGACCTCGATCTGGTCAAGGAAACGATCGTCGCCATGGGGCTGGTGCCCAGGCCCGCCCGGCATCTGGTCGAACGCTACGGCTATCTGGCCGGGACGGATGCCGACCGCGCAGCCGACGTCAACGCCATGTTCGCCGATCAGCAGGTGCGCGCCGTCTTCGCCACCCGGGGCGGATGGGGCTGCGCGCGCATCCTGCCCTATCTGGACTTCGCGAAGATCAGGGCCAATCCCAAGCTGCTGATCGGCTTTTCCGACATCACCGCGCTGCATCTCGCCTTCGCGGCGCGGGCTGGCTTCGTCACCATCCACGGGCCCAATGCGGCCAGCAGTTGGCCGCGCTTTTCCTGGGATGCCTTCCGCGCCGTCGCCTTCGATGGAGCAACGCCGCTGATGACCAATCCGGACGGGCATGAGGACCGGCTGGTGCAGCGCAGCGGGCGCATCCTGACCTTCCGGGGCGGAAAGGCCAGCGGGCGGCTGCTGGGCGGAAACCTGACCGTGCTTTCGACGCTGATGGGAACCCCGTGGCTGCCGGATTTCGACGGCGCGATCCTGTTCATCGAGGATGTGAGCGAGCAGCCCTATCGGATCGACCGGATGCTGACCCAATTGGCGCTGGCCGGCCTTCTGGGCAGGGTGGCGGGCGTGGTGTTCGGGCAATGCACCGATTGCGGCCCCAGCGGCGCCTCCTATGGCGGGTTCACCCTGGCGGAGGTGTTGCGGCAGCATCTGGCGCCCCTTGGCGTCCCCGCTTTCCAGGGCGCGCTGTTCGGGCATGTCGCCAGCCAGTTCAGCCTGCCGGTGGGCTGCCGGGCGGAAATCGACGCCGACGCGGGAACGATCCGCCTGCTGGAACCGGCGGTCCGCTAGGGAGCATCGTGCAGAAAGGCCTGTCCCGACCCCGGCGAAGGGCGGGAACCGGTTTCCGCCTGAAAGCATGCGAGGGCAGGAACCCGGAGCGCGCGACCGGCGCCCGCTTCAACGCAGCGCCCCCTGAAGAACGGCCGACATGCAGTCGGGGTCAGTCCCTGTCGTCGGCGGGCCTGACATAGGCGCCGCGGCCATCGGGCGGGACGAGCGACCGGTCCTCGACTTTCAGGACAAGCGTTCGGAAGCCGGGTTCGGGCACGTCCTTCGTCCTTTCGGCAGTGAGGATGACGGCCCCGTCCCTCTCGGCCCACCGCCCCTCCGCGAACAGGTCCAGCGCGCCATAGACCAGATACCATTGGAAGCGGCCGTCCGGATGGAGCATCAGTTCGGACCCCGTCTCCATCACGCCGCGCAGATAATAATGCCCCGCCCGGTCGGAGGCTTGCGCCCAGGCCGGTCCGGCCAGGAAGGCCGCAAGGGGGAGGAGTGCCGTGAGGACGCGCATCCCACGATGCTATCGCAAGCGGCCTCGGCAGAACAGACCTACCAGGCGCGGGGGCTGTGCCCGACGCGATGGGAGACCTGCTGCTCGATCTCGTTGAGCTGGGCCTGGCTGAGCACGCCGGAATGAAGCAGCTTGCGCATCAGTTCATCGACCAGCGCCGCGAGGAAGTGAAGCTCCGCCCGTTCGGACAGGGTGTCGTTGCTGTCGACCTGCATGGCTTGCTCTCCGCAAAAAGCTGAATCTTAAAGGGGAAAGCGGCAAGGCATAGAGCCGACCGCACAGGGCATCCCTCATTGGAGGCGGCCCGGCGAATATGGTTAACAATGCAGCGGCATCGGGCCAGCCGCGCTGCCGCAAGAGCAGGAGCCCGGCTCAGGCGGCGCGATTTTCCAACAGGGACAGGACTCGTCCCGAACAAGCCATGCCCCCATCATTCGCCTTCCGCCCTCCATCATCCGCTCTCAGGGCCAGCGTCAGGGCCAAGGTCAGCGTCAGGGAAGACGGCGCGCCGTCAGGATCGTTACCGGCTGCTCCAGCATCTGCCCCTTCATCACGCCCTCGCCGGCCGTGGGGGATTTGGGGGCGGCGAGGATCGTCTTTACGACATCCATTCCCTCGATCACATGGGCGAAGACGGCGAAGCCCTGATTGTCGCCCGCCGCTTCGGGATGCGCGTCCATGCCGGGCATCTTGCCCAGCACGATGAAGAAATCCCCGGTCGCGCTGCCGGGCGCATAGCGGGCCATGGAGAGCGCGCCATCATCATGGGTAAGGCCGGTCTGGCTGGTCGGCTCATGCTTGACCGGCGGCAGGATGCGCTTGGGATCGTTCTGCGCCCCGCCCTGCACGAAGCCATAGTCGGCCGAACCGACGCCGCGGTAGAAGCTGGCGCCGTCCAGCCGCTTCTGATCGACATAGCGCAGGAAATTCGCCGCCGTCGCCGGCGCCTGCGCCACATGCACCGCGATCAGGATGCGGCCCGCGCCGGTGTCGAGCGCAACCCGCACATCGGCAGGCGGCGGCGCAGCAGCAGGGCTCTGGGCAAGGGCGGGAGCAAGGGAGAAGAGGGCGGCCAGGAACAGGGCGAGTTGTCGGATCATGGCGCGAAGCCTAGAGCCAATCGACATTCAGCCCTGACGGCCTGCAAATGACGCTTTTCCGTGCTTCCAGTGCTCACGTACCTTGAGTACGCTGCGCTCCGGGTCACGGAAAAACACCATTTTCGGCTCGCCATCATCTGAATGTCGATTGGCTCTAATCCAAAGCCGCCCGCCTGTCAGCCTTCCAACTGGCGCTGCAGGGCGCGGATGTCCGCGTCTATGTCCGGATTGCTCTGCCGCAATTCCTCGATCGTGCGCACCGCGTGGATCACGGTGCTATGGTCGCGCCCGCCGAAGATACGGCCGATCTCGGGCAAAGAACGCGGCGTCATCTTCTTGGCCAGATACATCGCCACCTGGCGCGGACGGGCGACCGCCCTCGCCCGGCGCTTGGAACGCATTTCCGCCGCGTCGATCTTGTAATGCGCGGCACAGGCCTTCTGGATCTCGTCGACGGTGATGCGGCGGGCATTGGCCCGCACCGCGTCCGCCAGCATCGCCTGCGCGAACTCCAGGTCGATCGATCGGCCGGTGAGCTGGCCATAGGCGATCAGCTTGTTGAAGGCGCCTTCCAACTCGCGCACATTGGAACGGATCGACCGCGCCAGGAAATCGACCACCGCGTCCGGAACCGGCGGGTCGCCCGCAATGGCGCGCTTGGCCTCCAGGATCGCGAGGCGCAGGTCGAGCCCGGCGGGACGGATGTCGGCCACCAGCCCGCCGGCGAGGCGCGAGAGGATGCGCGCATCGATCGCGTCCAGCATCTGCGGCGCACGGTCGGCGGTCACGACGATGCGGGCGCCCGAATCGATCAGGTCGTTGATCGTGTGAAGAAACTCTTCCTGCGTCGAACCCTTGCCGGCGATGAACTGGATGTCGTCGATCAGCAGCAGCCGCGCCGCGCGCAGCCGCGCCTTGAACATCATCGTTTCGTTCGCCCGCATCGCGTTCACGAATTCCATCATGAACCGCTCGGCCGACATGTAGAGCACAGGGGCCGAGGGCGAATGCGCGGAGAAGCCCTGCGCGATGGCATGGAGCAGATGGGTCTTGCCCTGCCCGGTGCCGCCATGGATGAAAAGCGGGCTGAACCGCGGCTGGCTCCTGCCCGCCATGGCCTGCGCGGCGGAGAAGGCGAGATGATTGGTCTCGCCGGTCACAAACTGGTCGAAGCTGTGGCGCGGCTGGAAATTGGATGCGGGGGCCTGATCGTCCGCCACCCCGCCGTCGTTCACGGCAAGGGCCTCGGCCGGCGGCAGTTCCAGAACCCGGGGGCCCACCGCATTGGGGGCGCGGCGCAGGCGCACCTCGCGCACGCCGGCGCCGGCGCAGCGCCATGCCATGCGCAGCCGATCGCCGAACTGGCCCGACACGAAATTGGCGGTGAAGTCGGAAGCGAACAACAGGTCCAGCGTCTGCGATTCGGGGCAATAATCGCCCAGTTGCGCGGCCTTCAGCCACTGGTCGAACATGCGCGCGCCAATGTCGCGGCGCAGCCCGGCGCGAATGGTCGCCCAGGCAGTCTCCAGGCGCGCATTCTGCTGCGTGTCGAGACCGCTCAAACTTCCAATCACTGCCGTAATATCCTTCATAAACAGTCGACCCCCATCAACTGCACCCCATAGGCAGGGGCGATGCGACGCAGAGACCCGTTCCGGAAAAGCCCCGCCTTCCCGAATCTCGTGCATCAACCAACCATCTGATGACCGCCGGAAATTCGATTCGAGTGGCGGCCGGAGGATCAAAATAGACAGGCCTGCTTCGCCGGATCAAGGGCGCTGCCAGTCAAAAATGTGAAATAAAGCCGTTGACTCGGCAAACCCCGCAGAAAAGGCCGGTTTGAAAAATTACCCAGCAATTTCAATATATTATTCGCGCCTCCGGACCCTCCCCCCTCTCGAATCGAAGGAGAATCGCCGGAAATCGGGGCTTCCTCCAAAATGACCTTTTGGTGAATGAAACATGAAAAAGCCCGCCCCGCATCGACTGCGGGGCGGGCCTGTTCTGACCGACGAGCTGGAAAGTGGCTGGGTCTTAGCCGAGCGCGCTGACGCGCTTCGTCAGGCGGCCGAACTTGCGGGCCGCGGTGTTCTTGTGCAGCACGCCGCGAGCGACGCCGCGGGCGAGTTCCGGCTGGACCGACTGAAGCGCCGTGGTCGCGGCAGCCTTGTCGCCGGCGGCGAGGGCGGTTTCGACCTTCTTCACCAGGGTGCGAATCCGGCTGATGCGGGCGCCGTTGATCTCGGCGCGGCGGGCGTTGCGGCGGATGCGCTTCTTGGCTTGCGGCGTATTGGCCATTTACTGTCCTCGGTTCTCGTCAAATCTCGTGAAGGAGCCCGTCGGAATCCCCAACCGGCTCTCGTGAAGGTGCGCCCCTTACAGGGGAACAGGGGTTGCGTCAACCGCTGAGCGCCCCGCTATTTCTGGCATTTCGGGCAGAAAAAGGTCGATCTGCCCCCATCCACGCGGCGCCTGACGGGCGTGCCGCAATGGCAGGCTTCCCCCTCGCGGCCATAGACCCGCCATTGCTTGGAGAAATAACCCAGTTCGCCGTCGGGCCGGGCATAGTCGCGCAGCGTCGATCCGCCCGCGGCGATGGCGGCGGTCAGCACCTCCCGAATCGCGTCGACCAGCAGGGCGAGGCGGGCGCGGCCGATCCGGCCCGCTTCGCGCGTCGGGGCGATGCCGGCCATGTGGAGCGCCTCGCAGACATAGATATTGCCCAGCCCGGCAACGATGCGCTGGTCGAGCAGCGCGGCCTTGATCGACGTCGCCTTGCCCTTCAGCGCGGCGGCCAGCGCATCGGCCGTGAAATCCGGCCCCAGCGGCTCGGGTCCCATGCGGGTGAAGGGATTATGGGCCTCCCACGCCTCGCTGCGGACCAGGTCGAGCGAGCCGAAGCGGCGCGGGTCGTTGAGCGACAGAAGCCGCCCTCCCCCGGTCCCGATCAACAGATGGTCATGCGGCCCGATCTCCGCCGGATCGATTCGCCAGCGGCCCGACATGCCGAGGTGGAAGATCAGCGTGTCGCCGCGGTCGGTGTCGATCAGGCCGTATTTGGCGCGGCGCGACAGGCCGGTGACGGTGGCGCCGGTCAGCCGCTGGCGCAGGTCGACGGGTATCGGAAAGCGCAGGTCGGCGCGGCGCGGCTCGACCCGCGTCAGGAGCGAGCCCTGCAGGACCGATCGCAGGCCCGCGACGGTGGTTTCGACTTCGGGAAGTTCGGGCATGGCCCTCTATGGAGCGCCCCGGACCGCCCGGCAACAGGCCTCTTGCCGCATGGGGCGCGCCATGGACATTTTACCCGATCTCGGAGGTTTCCTCTCCCCGGAAAAATGCTCTAGAGCGTGCGCCCATGAGTGAAACCGCTTCCTTTGGCTATCGCGATGTCGAAGCCGCCGAAAAACAGGGGATGGTCCGCGCCGTCTTCTCCAATGTGGCGTCCAAATATGATCTGATGAACGACGCCATGTCGGGCGGCGCGCATCGGCTCTGGAAGGACCAGTTCGTCAGCCGGGTGAAGCCGCGCCGGGACGAGCTTATCCTGGACATGGCGGGCGGCACCGGGGACATCGCCTTCCGCATGCATCGCCATGGCGCGCGGGTGACGGTTTCCGACATCAATCCTGAAATGCTGGCCGTGGGCGTCGATCGGGCGAGGAAGAAGGGGCTGGAAGGCCTCATCTGGTCGGAGCAGAATGCCGAGGAGCTGAGCTTCGCGGACCGGGCGTTCGACGCCTATACGATCGCCTTCGGCATCCGCAACGTGACCCATGTCGACAGGGCGCTGCGCGAGGCGCATCGGGTGCTGAAGTTCGGCGGGCGCTTCTTCTGCCTGGAATTTTCCACCACGACATGGCCGGGCTTTTCCGACGTCTATGACGTCTATTCGCACCGGCTGGTGCCCAGGCTCGGCAAGCTGCTGGCCGACGATGAGGACAGCTATCGCTATCTGATCGAATCGATCCGCCGCTTCCCCCCCATGCCGGCGTTCGAGCGGATGATCCGCGACGCCGGCTTCGTGCAGACGAAGGTGGAACCGATCCTGGGCGGGCTGGTGGCGATCCATAGCGGGTGGAAAATCTGATGGGGCGCCCGTCACGTCCTTCTCCCGCAGGGGAAGGGCATAAATAGCGATGCCTTCCCACCTCACGCATATCTGGCGGCTGCTGAAATGGGGCCGCACCCTGGCGCGGCATGGCGCGCTGACCGGGATCGAGCGCGATCCGCTGACGCCGACGCCGGTGCGGCGGCTGGTGCGGGTGGCGCGGCTGGGCGCGCGGGTGCCCCGGCAGCCGCGCTATGCCGACGCCTTCCAGTCCATCGGCCCGGCGGCGATCAAGCTGGGCCAGACGCTGGCGACGCGTCCCGACCTGGTGGGGGAGGATGCGGCGAACGACCTGCTGCGCCTGCAGGACGCCCTGCCCCCCGTGCCGTTCGCCACCATCCGCGCGCAGATGGAGCAGAGCTTCGGGCGGCCGCTGGAAACGCTCTACAGCCGCTTCGACGAGGTGCCGGTGGGCGCCGCCTCCATCGCGCAGGTGCACCGCGCGGTGACGACGGACGGGCGCGATGTCGCGGTGAAGGTGATCCGCCCCGGCGTCATCGACCAGTTCAACCGCGACATCCAGACCTATGAATGGGCCGCCGCCCATGTCGAGATGCTGGGCGGCGAAGTGGCCCGCCTCCGCCCCCGCCTCGTCATCGCCAACATGAAGCGCTGGACCGCGCGCGAACTCGACCTGCGGCGGGAGGCGGCCTCGGCTTCGGAACTGGGCGAGGCGATGGAGGCCATGCCCGGCTATCGCGTGCCCGCCATCGACTGGGACCGCACGACCGGCAAGGTCATGACGATGGAGTGGATCGACGGGGTCAAGATCTCCGACCGGGACGCGCTGATCGCCGCCGGCCATGATGTGAAGGAAATCGCGGCAAGGCTGGTCAACGCCTTCCTGCGCCAGGCGATCGCCGAAGGCTTCTTCCATGCCGACATGCATCAGGGGAACCTGTTCGTCACCGCCAATGGCGACATCGTCGCGATCGACTTCGGCATCATGGGCCGCATCGACCGGCGCGCGCGCATGTGGCTGGCGGAAATCCTCTACGGCCTCATCACCGGCAATTACCGCCGCGTGGCGGAAATTCACTTCGAGGCGCAATATGTGCCGGGCCATCACAATGTAGAGGAATTCGCCACCGCGCTCAGAGCCGTGGGCGAACCGATGCGGGGCAAGCCGGTGCGCGAACTGTCGGTCGGCGGCATGCTGGACGGCCTGTTCGCCATCACCCGCGATTTCGACATGCAGACCCAGCCGCACCTGCTGCTGCTCCAGAAGACGATGGTGATGGTGGAGGGCGTCGCGACCGCGCTCGACCCCGACATCAACCTGTGGGAGACGAGCGGCCCCTATGTGAAGGAATGGCTGCGCGCCGAACTGGGGCCGGAGGCGAAGGCCGCCGACGCGCTGATCGAGAATGTCCGGATCTTGCAGCGCCTGCCGGGCCTTGTGAAGCGGATCGAGGAAGCCTTTCCGGAAAAGGGCGGCGCCCCCCCTCCGCCGCCCCTGACGGAGGTCAGGCTGATCCGGGTGGGCAGCGGCTGGCGCTATATGCTCGTGGCCTTGCTGGCGGGGATGGCCGGCGCGGGCGCGATGGCGGCGGCTACGACCTTTTGGTGACGGCCGGTTGCTGGTTGCGAGCCCGCCGTCGGGCACGGCCTCGACGCGAACCCGCCAGTAATGCGTCCTCAGCCTAGGGCCTGAACTTCAGCGTGGCCGCCGGCGCCTCGCCGGTCAGCGGCGTGATCTTCCAGACGATCCGTTTCCCCTGCGCCACGTCCTGCGCGCCGTCTTCCTGGTTCTGGCTGACGATCTCCGCATCGGTGGTGAGGGTGAAGGTGCCGTCCAGCGCCTTGGCGGCATCGTCGCCGCCATTGCCGCCCATCGGGTTCTGGCTCTTGTCATAGCCGTTGGAATAGCCCGGCGCCTTCACCCGCGCCCGGTCTTCCCCACGCAGTTCCACCGCCACGAAGGGCAGCACGATCTGCGCGTCGCTGTTGAAGGGAAAAAGGAAGGCGTGGGTCAGCCGGCCGCTGATCGCATAGTCGATCTCGAACCGGCGATTGCCCATGTAGCGGGCCGACCGAAAGCCCTTCTCCTTCGACAGCGCCGCCGCGATCGCCTGCATCTGCTGCTCGTCGCCCTTGTCGTCCTTGACGTCGAAACGCTCCTCGGCCTTGCCCTGCGTCCCGGACCGGAGCGCCGTGCGCAGGCTGCTCTGCTGGTCCCTGGGCGTCGCGCCGTCGATCGGATCGTCATTGCCCGGCATCGAACCCAGGCCCTTGCCCATGTCCGATGCCAGTATCTCGCCCTTATAGGTAAAGCTGAAGCTCCGGTCGGCGCGGATGTCGAGCGTGGAATCGAACCTGCCCGGCGTCACCAGGCAGGCGGAGAGCAGCAGACTGGCCGCCAGCACGGCGGCCGAGCGCAGAAAGACCGTCACGATCGAACCCCCTGTCGTCCGTGGCCCCGGCCGCTACCGGCTGGCAGCCGCGTAGAGGGCGATCGCCGCCGCATTGGAGACGTTCAGGCTCTCCATGCGCGGGCTGATCGGCAGTTTAGCCAAAATGTCGCAATGCGCCATGCTGTTGTGGCGCAGCCCTTCGCCCTCGGCCCCCAGCACCAGCGCGACGCGGGACGTGCCGATGGCCTCCCCCAGCGTCTGCTCCGCCTCGCCGTCCAGCCCGATGCGCCAGTAACCGGCTTCCGCGATCTCATCCAGCGCCCGGGCAAGGTTCACGACCCGCACCCAGGGCACGATCTCCAGCGCGCCCGACGCGGCGCGCGCCAGCACCCCCGATTCGGGCGGCGCATGGCGGTCCTGCGTCACGATGCACAGCGCGTCGAACGCCGCGGCGGACCGCAGGATCGCGCCGACATTATGCGGGTCCGTCACCTGGTCCAGCACCAGCACGGGCCTGTTATCGTCCCGCCCCGCCTCCAGCACGTCGCCCAGCCAGACATCGTCCAGCGGCTCCACCTCCGCCACGATCCCCTGATGCGGCGCATCCGACGGCACCATGCGGCCCAGATCGGCGCCGTCGGCATAGACGATGGGCAAGACGGGCGGCAGGTCGAGCGCGTTCAGCGCCTCCCTCGTCCCCCATATCTTGCGCACCACCCGGTCCGGATTGGCGAGCGCGGCGATGACGGCATGCCGTCCATAGAAGCGGGGAAAGGTCCCTTTGGCCTTTCCGGTGCGATTTCCTCTTTTCATGGGAAGCGCTCTTTTCACATTGGGCCATTGACAGGCAAGTCTCCTTTCGCCATTGGAGCGCCCTCCAGCCGGTCGGGGCACCCTCCGACGCCGGTTAGGCGACTGGACAGGTGGCCGAGTGGTTAAAGGCAGCAGACTGTAAATCTGCCCGGGTTTCCCGTACGCTGGTTCGAATCCAGCCCTGTCCACCATCGCTGGCCGCGGGCGCCGCCGCCGGGCCGAATTGATCCGCTTCAGGGCTCATCCCATCTCTCCACAGCTTGCTTTCCTGCGCGCATTGACGGGATAAGTGCGGTTCATCCGGAATCTGTTACGCTCCCCTTGATGACCCCAGTTCCTCCCGCGACCCGCCGCGCCATCCTGACCGCCGCCCTTGCCGGCTTCCTGACCCTTCCCCTGCCCCGCCGCGCCCTTGCCGCGACGGAGGTGGAGCGCGTGGACGATCTGATCGCGCGCATGACCATAGAGGAGAAGGCAGGGCAGATGACCTGCCTGGCCGACAGTTTCCGCCCCTATAATCCCCCCAATCCGCAGGTTGGCATCCAGAATGAAAGGCAGCTTGCCGACGAAATCCGCAAGGGCCGGGTCGGCTGCCTGTTCAACGGCATCGGCGTCGCGGGCGCGCGCCGCGCGCAGGAGATCGCGCTGAGGCAAAGCCGCCTCGGCATTCCGCTGCTGTTCGCGGGCGATGTCATCCACGGCCTGAAGACGATCTTCCCCGTGACCCTGGCCGAATCCGCCAGTTTCGATCCGTCGCTGGCGGAACGCACGGCGCGCGCCATGGCGGTGGAGGCGACGGCGGCCGGCCTGCACCTGACCTTTGCCCCCATGGTCGACGTCGCCCGCGACCAGCGCTGGGGCCGGGTGGTCGAGGGAGCCGGGGAGGATGTCGCTCTGGGCGGCCTCTTCGCCGCCGCCCGCGTCCGCGGCTTTCAGGGGCGCGACCTGCGCCGCGACGATTCCCTGCTCGCCTGCCCCAAGCATTTCGCCGCCTATGGCGCCGTCGCCGGGGGCCTCGAATATGGCAGCGTCGACATCAGCGACGAAACGCTGCGCGAAACCCATCTGCCGCCCTTCGGCGCCGCCTTCGCGGCGGGGGCGCTCACCACCATGGCGGCGTTCAGCGAGATCAACGGCGTGCCCGCCACCGCCGACCGCGACCTGCTCACCGACACGCTGCGCGGCGAAATGAAGTTCCGCGGCTTCGTCTTTTCCGACTATACGGCGGACGAGGAACTGATCGCCCACGGCTATGCCGAGGATGAGCGCGACGCCACCCGCCTCGCCATATTGGCCGGGGTCGACATGTCGATGCAGAGCGGCCTTTACATCCGCCACATCCCCGATCTGGTGAAAAGCGGCGCGGTGCCGATGGAAACGGTCGACGTCGCCGTCCGGCGCATCCTTTACGTCAAGACCGCCATCGGCCTGTTCGACAATCCCTGGCGCTCGCTGGACGAGGAAGCGGAAAAGACCCGCATCTCCACCCCCGCCCATCGCGCCTTGGCGCGGGAGGCGGCGGCACGTTCCATCGTGCTGCTCCAGAATGATGGCGTCCTGCCGCTCGATCCCGCCCGGGCGCAGACCATCGCGCTCATCGGCCCGTTCGGCGAGGACAGGGAGAATGTCTACGGCCCCTGGGCCTTTTACGGCGACAAGGGCAAGGGCGTCGACATCGCCACCGGCCTGCGCGCCGCCATGCCGGACCCGGCCAGATTGCTGGTCGCGCCGGGCAGCGGCATATTGACGCCCATCGACGGGGGCGTCGCCAAAGCGGTGGAAACGGCGAAGGCGGCGGACATCGTCATCCTGGCGCTGGGCGAATCGCAGGACATGTCGGGCGAGGCGCAGTCCCGCACCGCCATCGAAATCCCCGTCGTGCAGCAGGCGCTGGCCGATGCCGTCGCCGCGACCGGAAAGCCCGTCATCGTCCTTCTCCGCCACGGCCGCGCCCTGGCGCTGCATGACGGGGTGGCGAATGCGCAGGCGATCCTCGCGACCTGGTTCCTCGGCTCCGAATCCGGCCATGCCATTGCCGACATCCTGTTCGGCAAGGAGAACCCGTCCGCCAAGCTGCCGGTCAGCTTCCCCTGGGAATCGGGGCAGGAACCCTTCTTCTACGACCGCAAGTCGACCGGCCGCCCGGTGATCGACAACCGCACCGAATATCGCTCCCGCTACGCCACCACCGACAACAGCGCGCGCTATCCCTTCGGCCACGGTCTCAGCTACAGCGATTTCACGCTGGAAGGGTTGAAACTGTCCGACACGGCGCTGCGCTGGGACCGCGCCATCGAAATCACCGCCCGCCTCACCAACAAGGGCACCCGCAAAGGCAGCGAAGTCGTCCAACTTTATATCCGCGACCGCGTCGCCAGCCGTACCCGCCCGATCCGCGAGTTGAAACGCATCCAGCGCGTCACCCTCGACCCGGGCGAGAGCAGGACGGTGCGCTTCTCCCTGTCCCGCACCGACCTGCAATTTGTCGGCGCGGGCAGCAGGATCATCGCCGAACCGGGCCTGTTCGACCTCTGGCTGGGGCAATCATCCAATGGCGGCCTCCACAGCCAGTTCACGCTTTATGCGGCGGAAACCACGCCCGCTTTCCCCCAATAAAACATCATCCCCACCCCGGATCGCGTCCATCCCGATCCCGTCACCTCTTTCCCCATTTCGTCATCCCCATCTCTCTCCCGTTATCCCCATCTCACTCCCGTCATCCCCACCTCACTCCCGTCATCCCCTCCTCACTCCCGTCATCCCCACCTCACTCCCGTCATCCCCACCTCACTCCCGTCATCCCCGCGAAGGCGGGGACCCATCTCCTGCCCGTTCCCCTTGACGCCTCCCAAAGGACATGGACTCCCCCACCGCCCAAACCCCTGTCCTACACGGCCCCGACCATGCCATAACCCCACCGGCTCTTTCCCACCGTCAACCCATTCCACCCGCCCTAAGCGGGCGCCCTCTGCACACCCATTCCGCAAAAATTCTCCTATTGCGAAATCGACGCCACCACTCCGCACCCACGCAAATGCGTGGGCCACAACGCCGTGAACTTCGCAGGCATGAGGCAGTCTGCAAAACTCCGCCTCAACGCCTTCACCACCCCATGCACCTCTGCTAGAGGCCCCCTCCATGCTCAACCTGAACGGCATCACCGTGCGCCTCGGCGGCCGCACTATTCTCGACCGCGCCAGCGCTTCCCTGCCGCCGCGCAGCCGCGTCGGCCTCATCGGCCGCAACGGCGCGGGCAAGTCGACCCTGATGAAGGTGATGATCGGCCAGATCGACCCGGACGAGGGCAGTTGCGACATGCCCCGCGACACGCGCCTCGGCTATATCGCGCAGGAAGCGCCCTCGGGCACGGCCACCCCCTTCGACACCGTCCTCGCCGCCGACAGGGAACGCGCCGAACTGATGGCGGAGGCGGAACATACGCAAGACCCCGACCGCCTCGGCCATATCTACGAACGGCTGAACGCGATCGACGCCTATACCGCGCCGGCCCGCGCCGCCCGCATCCTCGTCGGCCTCGGCTTCGACGAGGAAATGCAGGGCCGCCCGCTCGACAGCTATTCGGGCGGCTGGAAGATGCGCGTCGCCCTCGCCTCGCTGCTTTTCTCCAACCCCGACCTGCTGCTGCTCGACGAACCGTCGAACCATCTCGACCTCGAAGCGACGCTCTGGCTGGAAAATTTCCTCAAGGCCTATCGCGGCACCGTGGTCGTCATCAGCCATGAACGCGACCTGCTCAACAATGTGGTCGACTATATCCTGCATCTGGAGGGCGGGAAGATCACCCTCTATCCCGGCGGCTACGACGCCTTCGAACGCCAGCGCGCAGAACGCCTCGCGCAGCAGGAGGCCGCCCGCGCGAAACAACAGGCCGAACGCGAGAAGTTGCAGGACTATGTCGCCCGCAATTCCGCCCGCGCCTCGACCGCGAAACAGGCCCAGTCCCGTGCGAAGGCATTGGCGAAGATGCAGCCCATCGCCGCGGCCATCGAGGACCCGACGCTGCATTTCGGCTTCCCCAGCCCGCCCGAACTGCGCCCGCCGCTCATCACCATGGACATGGCGGCGGTCGGTTACAACGACACGCCCGTCCTGCGCCGCGTCAATCTGCGCATCGACCCCGACGACCGGCTGGCGCTGCTGGGCCGCAACGGCAATGGCAAGACCACGCTCGCCCGCCTGATCGCCGCGCAGTTAAAGCCGATGGAAGGCGCGATGAACGCCTCGGCCAGGATGAATGTCGGCTATTTCACCCAGTATCAGGTGGAGGAACTGGACGTCGGCGACACGCCGCTCGAACATATGAGCCGGGTGATGAAAGGCGCGACCCCCGCCGCCGTCCGCGCCCAGCTGGGCCGCTTCGGCTTCTCCGGCGAGCGCGCCACGCAGAAGGTCGGCAGCATGTCGGGCGGGGAAAGGGCGCGGCTGGCCCTCGCCCTCATCACCCGCGACGCGCCGCATCTGCTGATCCTCGACGAACCGACCAACCATCTCGACGTCGACAGCCGCGAAGCGCTGGTGCAGGCGCTGAACGACTATTCGGGCGCGGTGGTCATCGTCAGCCACGACCGCCACATGATCGAACTGGTCGCCGACCGGCTGGTGCTGGTCGACAACGGCACGGCCCAGCCCTTCGACGGCAGCCTGGAGGATTATACCGACATCATCCTGCGCAAGGCTGACGGCAATGGCGGCAATGGGGGTTCGGGGGGCGATGCCCCGAAGACCGACCGCAAGGCGGAAAAGCGCAACGCCGCGCAATGGCGCGAACGGCAGAAGGCGGCGAAGAACGCCGTCAGCAAGGCGGAAAAGGAAATGGCCGCGCTGGCCGCCGAACGCAGCCGCATCGACCAGGCGCTGTTCGACCCCAAAAGCGCGACCGGCGCGGAGGCGAAGATGACCATGACCGAACTGATGGTGAAACGCGCCGACCTGGAAAGGAAACTGGAAGCGGCGGAAGAAAGCTGGATGGAGGCCAGCGCCGCGCTGGAGGAGTTATAGATCGCGGAAACCAGGCTCCGTTCGGGCCGTTTTCACGAGCCACCTGTCCCGTTCAAATGTCGAAGCCCTTCACTTTCTTGAAGAGAAGCGCCTGATCATTCCGTCAAAGGCCCCTCCAGCCCATCCGCCCCCGTCCGCATCTTCGTCACGATGTTCCAGGTCGCGATGAACAGCGCCGCGATCACCGGCCCGATGACGATGCCGTTGAACCCGAACAGGTCGATCCCGCCCAGCGTGGTGATCAGCACCACATAGTCGGGAATCCGCGTGTCCCGCCCGACCAGTATCGGTCGCAGGATATTGTCCACCATCCCGATCACGAACATGCCGCAAAAGGCGAGGATCAGCCCCTTCACCACCGCCCCGGTGACGAACAGATAAATGGCGACCGGCACCCAGATCAGCCCGGTTCCGACCGCCGGAATCAGCGAGAACGCCCCCATCAGCACGCCCCAGAGCAGCGCACCCGGCAAGCCCAGCGCCCAGAACACCACGCCGCCGATCAGCCCCTGGACGATGGCGACGACGATGCTGCCCTTGATCGTCGCACGCGTGACGACGACGAACTGATTGATCAGGGCCCGGCGATGGGCGGTCCGCATCGGCGCGGCCCTGTCCACCATCGCCGCCAGCTTCGGCCCGTCGCGCAGCAGGAAGAAGGTAAGGTACAGCATCACGCCCAGCGCCATCAGGAAGCTGAACGCGCTCTGCCCGATCTGCAACGCCTGCGTCGCAACCGTGCGGAAGCTCGACGCGACGCCGGCGCTCAGCATTTCGCGCACGGCGGCGAAGTTGGTTATGCCCAGCCGGTCGAGAAAGGCCGCGGCCCAGCCAGGCAGGCTCGCCTGGAACTGCGCGAACATCCGCGCGTAGTTGATCTCGCCGCTTTGCACCTTGGCGTAGAAGAGGGTCGCTTCCTGCACCAGCGCCATGGCCAGGATGATCGCCGGCACGATCACCAGCGCGACGATCAGCAACAGCGTCAGCGCCGCCGCGCTGTTCCGGTGCCGGGGCATCATGCCGATCAGCCCCTGGTTGACCGGCGCGAACAGGATGGCGGCGATCACGCCCCACAATATGGCGGCGAAAAAGGGCTCGACCACCAGCGCGAAGGCGACCGAGACGATGAGGACGAAGCCCAGGAAGACCCCGTCCTCTATGCGCGCGCTTGGCTTTTCCGTGCTCCTGTCCATGACGCCGCTTTGGCAGAAGTGCGGCGCCAAATCCATGCCTGCTTATTCCGCCTGCGCACTGAACCCGAAGCTGACCGACACCTTGGGGTCCAGTCCCGCGCTGCTCTCGCCATTGCCGACGCCGAAGGACGCGCGCGCGATGGTGGCCGATCCTGAGACCTTCCGCGCCTTGCCGGTGCCGGAAAGGGTGAAGCGGATGCTCTGCGGCTTGCTTACCCCCTTGAGGTTCAGTGTGCCCGAAGCGCGATAGACGTTCGTCCCCGTCTTCTCCGCGCCCCTTGCGGTGAAGACGGCCTTGGGATGCGCCGCCACGCCGAAGAATTCGTCCCCGGCCAGCATGCCGTCCTTATAGCTGTCCCCGACGCTGGCGCTCGCCAGGTCGATCTCCACGCGGATGTCCGCGCTGTCCGGATGATCCGGGTCCATGACGATCTTCGCCCTCCATTTGGAGAAGCGGCCGCTGATCGTCTCGCCGCTGTTCCCGACGGAAAAGCCGATGGTCCCGCCGGGCTGCACCGTCCAGGCGGGCGGCGGTCCCACCGGTTCTTCCGCGACCGCCGCATTGCCGGCTTCGGCCGGGGCCGCGGCATTGACGGCATTGGCGGCCGGCTCAGCGGCATTGGCGGGCATTTCCTCTTCCTCCTCGGCCGCCGCCGGCAGAACCGGCGCGGCCACCGCCTTCGCTGCGGGCGCTGGCAGGACGGCGCGCCCAAGGACGAACCCCACCGCGATCAGCGCGGGCAAGGCTGCCAGCAACAGCGGTGAACGCGCCGGCATCATCCGCCACAGCAACCCATCGCCCATCAGCACATGATGCCGCAGCGCACCCGCGACGTGCAGGACGAACAGCGCGATGCCGATCCACGCGATCAGGGCGTGTCCGCCCTCGGCCAGCTCATGCGCGCTCATGGGCAGGGGCAGATGAGGCAGGGGGACGATGCCGAAGATCAAGGTCGGCACCTTCACCTTCGCGGTCGACACCAAAGCCCATCCGGTGAGCGGCGCGCCCAGCATGAACAGATAGAGGCCCGCATGCACCGCCTTGGCCAGCGCGCCCTGCCAGCCGCGCTCGACCGGCGCGGGACGCGGCTTCCAATAGCGTATGGCGATGCGGGCGAAGGTCAGCAGCAGGATCGAGATGCCGATCGACTTATGCCACTGGAACAGCTCGAAGCCGCGCGCGCCAAGATCCTCGAGCGCCCATCCCACCGCGATCTGGAAGGCAAGCAGGGCGGCGATCGCCCAGTGCAGGAAAATGGCCAGCCGACTATAGCGTTGCATCGAAACCCCCATGCGCGACAATCCGGCCCGGAAGCTATGCTGCACCTGCGCGGAAGTCCACCGCCGCGCCCGGAAACGATCCGTTACCTCAGCAGAACGATAAGCTTCGCGCCTGTGTCATAAAGGTCGCAGTCCGATCAATTTCGACCCGATGATTGCATCCCCGCCGCCAAGGGCTAAGAGCATAGGAAAACAGGACATAGGACAAGCAGGACATGGCCAAACCCGAATCCTGGCGCCTCCGCCCGGAAGCTTATCGTTTCGTCACCAGCATCGACACCCGCTTCCAGGACATCGACACGATGGGCCACATCAACAATGTGGCGATCTCCGGCATATTCGAAACGGCCCGCATCCGCTTCCACCATCATCTGGGCCGCCATCCGCAGGAACAGGGGGTGCGCTGGCTGGTCGCGAACGTGAACCTCAATTTCGTCGAGGAATCCCACTTTCCCTATCCGTTCGAGGTGCATTGCGCGATCGGCCATATCGGGCGCACGAGCTGGACGATCAGTTCGGCGGGCTTTCAGAAGGGCATATGCGTCGCCACCGCCGACACCACCGTCGTAACCCATGGTTCGGAAGGGCGCCGCACCATCGACGAGAGTCTGCGGGAGGCGATGGAACGCAACTTCATCATCCGTCCGGACTGATGGGATCGCATCGATTTTCAACCGATCATGACCCGCTCTAGCGGAAGCCGTCCATGCGGCGGCTCCACTGGAAGGCGATGACCGCCGCCTTGGCGGGCTGGATCATCGCCAGCGCAAGCAGGATCGCAAGACCCGGCCATAGCGCCGCCTGCACCCCCAGCGGAATATCCAGCGCCGCGTTCACCTCTATCATCAGCGGCACGAGCAGGTGCCCCAGCAGCAATATGACGATATAGGCCGGGAAATCGTCCGCCCGCGATGCGTCCCAGGCCTGTCCGCAATGGCGGCAGGCGGGACTGGGCTTCAGGAAGCGGGCGAACATCCGGCCTTCGCCGCAGGCGGGACAACGGCCCCTGAGCGCCAGCGCCAGCGCCGGCCGCAGCGGCCGCGCCGCATCATCCTGGGGCAATCCCTTGTTCATGCCCTCCCCCCTATGGCCAATGCGCGCCCCGTGCAACATGCCCGCGCCCTGTTAGAGCTTCCGCGCCGCGCAAAGCCTGTTAAGAGGGCGGCCATGCGCCTTCCGGGACCGACCGAAGCCTTCGTCCTGTTCGACGACGCCCGTGCCCGGGCTCCCGCCCCGGCGCGCCTCTATCGCGATCCGGTATCGGTCATCGCCGCCCATCGGCTGGCGGAGGTGCAGCCAGCGCTCGACCGGCTGTCCGAAGCGGCAGAAGCCGGGCTGCACGCAGCAGGCTTCATCGCCTATGAAGCCGGGCTGGCGCTGGAGGACCGCCTTCACCCGCTGGCGGAACGGCATCGGCAGGACAGGCCGAAGACGCCGCTGCTCTGGTTCGGCCTGTTCGAAGGGGTGCGCCTGATCGATCCCGCCGCCATGACCGGCCTGTTGCCGGACCCGGCGGGTGCCAGGGTCGATCGCCTCCAGCCGCTGATCGACGAGGCCGCCTATCGCGCCGCCTTCGCCCAGGTCCAGGACTATATCCGCGCCGGCGACATCTATCAGGTCAATCTGACCTTCCCCTGCGCCGCGCATTTCATGGGCGATCTCATGGCGCTCTATGCCGCCATCCGTCCGCGCCAGCAGGCGGGCTATGGCGGCGTGCTGCGCACCGGGGAACATTCGATCCTCTCCTTTTCGCCGGAGCTGTTCTTCACCCATGTCCGGGGCCAGTTGACCGCGCGCCCGATGAAGGGCACCGCCCCCCGCGATCCCGATCTCGCCAGCGACGCGGAACTGGCCCAATGGCTGGAGCGGGATGCCAAGCAGCGGGCGGAAAATCTGATGATCGTCGACCTGCTGCGCAACGATCTGTCGCGCGTCTCCCGCGCCGGCACCGTCACTGTGCCCGACCTGTTCAAAGTCGAAACCTATCCGACCGTCCACCAGATGGTGTCGACCGTCCGGGCCCGGCTGTTGCCCGGCCTGTCGCCCGTCGACGTGCTGCGCGTCCTTTTCCCCTGCGGGTCGATCACCGGCGCGCCCAAGGTCCGCGCCATGGAGATCATCGACGCGGTCGAGCCCTTTCCGCGCGGCGTCTATACCGGCTCCATGGGCTGGATCGATCCGTCGGGCGATGCCGCGTTCAATGTTGCCATCCGCACCATTTGCGTCGAAGAAGGCAGCAGGGAAGGACGCCTGGGTCTGGGATCGGGCATCGTCGCGGATTCGGATGTCGCTTCCGAATGGGCGGAATGTCTGGCCAAGGGGCGCTTCCTCGCACCGGCCTGATTCATCGCGCCATCATCGATCGGCATAAGGGGTTTGCAGTTTTCCATGGCATTGGCTGACGGACGGTTCGATCTGCTCGAAACCATGGCCTTCGATCCGGTCGAGGGCATCAGATTGCTCGAACTGCATCTGGAGCGGTTGAAGACCAGCGCGGAGGCGCTCGATTTCGCCTTCGACCGCCATAATGTGCGCAATGAGCTTCAGGCCGCGACCTTCCGCCTGCGGGAGCGCAGCCGCCTTCGCCTGCTGGTGTCGCGCCGGGGCTCCATCGCCATCGAAGTGCGCGAGCACCGCACCTGGCCGCAGGCGATCATGCAGGTCGCGCTCGTCACCCGCAACGCCCCCGCCGCCGATGCGCGGCTGGCGCACAAGACGACCGACCGTTCGCTCTACCGTGACGCCCTGCGGCGCGGCGGCACCTATGAAGTGGTGATGACGGACGAACAGGGCTTCCTGACGGAGGGCAGCTTCTCCTCCATCTTCGTCGAACGCGGCGACAAGCTGCTGACCCCGCCTTTGTCGCGCGGCCTGCTGCCCGGCGTGCTGCGCCGCAGCCTGCTCGACATGGGGGAGGCAGTGGAGGCCGACCTGCGCCCCCGCGACCTGGAAAACGGCTTCTTCATCGGCAATGCGGCGCGCGGCATGGTGGCGGCGTCGCTGGTGCGCTAGAGCATCGTGCGCAAAAGTGGGAACCGGCTTTGCGCTTGAAAGGATGCGACAACAAAAGCTTGGAGCGCGCGCCCTGCGTCCGATTGAACGCAGCGCGCTATAGGGGCACGGGCAACCCTTTTCCGCACGCAATGAATTGCAGATCTTCCTCCCTCCCGGCCCTATAATCTGCCGTTACGGCCAGCCGAAGCCAACTGGCGGTTGCCCCTTCTTTCGTTGCACACTAAGGAGCCTCGCGTCCGCTTCACGCGGACCTAGGGGATTCTAGAGAAAGATTGTCATGATGAGCCAGACTTCCGCAGCCCTCGGTCGCATCCAGCCCTCCGCCACCCTGGCGATGAGCGCGCGCGTGAATGCCCTGAAAGCCGAAGGCGTGGACGTCATTGGCCTCTCCGCCGGCGAACCGGACTTCGACACGCCCGATTTCGTGAAGGAGGCGGGGATCGCGGCGATCCGCAAGAACCTTACCCGCTATACCGACGTGGACGGCACCGCCGACGTCAAGGAAGCCGTCGCCTTCAAGTTCAAGCGCGACAATGGCCTCATCTACAAGCGCAGCCAGATCAGCGTCAATTCGGGCGGCAAGCACACGCTGTTCAACGCGCTGGTCGCGACCGTCGACGTGGGCGACGAGGTCATCATTCCGGCGCCCTATTGGGTCAGCTATCCCGACATCGTGAACTTCGCGGGCGGCACGCCGGTCTTCATCGAGGCGCCGGCAAGCCAGGGCTACAAGATCACCGCCGCCCAGCTGGAAGCCGCGATCACGCCCAAGACCAAGTGGGTCATGCTGAACTCGCCTTCCAACCCGTCAGGCGCAGCCTATTCGGCCGAAGAGCTGAAGGCGCTGGGCGAAGTGCTGCTGCGCCATCCCCATGTGCTGGTGATGACGGACGATATGTATGAGCATGTCTGGTACGCGCCGACGCCCTTCGCCACCATCGCGCAGGTTTGCCCGGACCTCTACGACCGCACGCTGACGGTCAACGGCTGCTCCAAGGCTTTTTCGATGACGGGCTGGCGCATCGGCTTTGCCGGCGGCCCGGAATGGATCATCAAGGCGATGGGCAAGCTCCAGTCGCAATCGACCAGCAATCCCTGCTCGATCAGCCAGGCCGCCGCCGTCGCGGCGCTGACCGGCGACCAGGATTTCCTGGAAGAGCGCAACGCCGCCTTCAAGAAGCGCCGCGACATGGTCGTCGCCATGCTGAACGACGCACCGGGCCTGGACTGCCCGACGCCGGAGGGCGCCTTCTACGTCTATCCCGATGCCAGCGGCGTGATCGGCAAGACGACGCCCAAGGGACAGGTGATCGACAGCGACGAAGCGCTGATCGGCTATTTCCTGGACGAAGCGAAGGTCGCCGCCGTCCACGGCGCCGCCTTTGGCCTCTCCCCGGCCTTCCGCATCAGCTACGCGACTTCGGAAGAGGTGCTGCGCAAGGCCTGCACCCGTATCCAGGAAGCCTGCGCCGCTTTGAAGTGAGCCCTCTTCAATCCCCCCGGGCTTAGCCTGGAGCGGGACCAGCGAAGCTGGAGGGAAGGACCGTACGCCAAGTCCGTCCTTCCCCTCCCCTCATCACCTCCATTTCGGAAACGGAAAATTTCTCCGGCGCCGTCTTGCAGATGGAGAGCGGGGGTCTATATCCCGTTTCGAACCGAAACTGGCCTTGCCCGACATCCATCGTCCCACATCGGACGTTGGTCGAAACTGCCCTGGCGCAGCGTTCATCCGGGACTAAGCCGCGCGACATTCATTTCCGCCCGCTTGCGGCGACCAAGACGACCGAAAGGAAGAACGCCATGTTGGCCTTCTTGAAATCCGACCTGTTCCTGCGCTTCATGGGCGGGTTCGCGATCGGCGCTATCGGGGTCTTCGTGCTTCAGCCGAACAGCGACGCGCCGCCGCTGACCAGTCCAGCCATGGCGGCATCCGCCCCGGCCGCCGGCAATGCGGCGCGCTGACGGCATCGCGCTTGCTTTTCTGGCGGCCTTGGCCGTCGCTTCCCCTTTGCGTGCCGAACGGCCGGTCCTCGCGCCCGCCCCGGCGGTCGACGCAGCCCCCGCCCGCAAGCTTGAAACCGCCATCTTCGCGGGCGGTTGCTACTGGGGCGTGGAAGGCGTCTTCTCCCATGTAAGGGGTGTCCGCCTCGCCGTCTCCGGATTCGCAGGCGGTCCTCGGGGCCGCAGGGTCGATTACGAACAGGTCAGCCAGGGCGATACCGGCTTTGCCGAGGCCGTTCGCGTCACCTACGATCCCCGGCAGGTCAGCTACGGCACGTTGCTGCGCATCTTCTTCTCGGTGATCGCGGACCCGACAACGCTCGACTATCAGGGCCCGGACCACGGCACCCAATATCGCAGCGCGCTGTTTCCCCTGAATGCAGGGCAGGACAGGGCGGCCCGGGCCTATCTCGCCCAACTCGGTCAATCGGGCCTCTGGCGCGATCCCATCGTCACCCGAATAGAAGGCTTCACCGGCTTCCAGGATGCGGACCGCCATCATCAGGACTTCCTGACGAAGAACCCGCGCCATCCCTATATCCAGCGTTGGGACATGCCGAAGCTGGCCGCCCTCAAGGCGATGTTTCCGGCATTCTACAGCGACCGCCCCTCAGCCTGAAAAGGGAGTTTTCATGAGCGACACCCACGGCCTCAAGCTGCTTTCGACCCTGGATGAGGACGGCCGCCTGATCGTCGAACTGGCCGAAGAAACGCTCCCCGCTCCCACGGGCGATCAGGTGCTTGTCCGGGTGGAAGCCGCGCCGATCAACCCGTCCGACCTTGGCCTGCTGTTCGCTTCCGCCGATGTGGCAAATGCGGATTATGCCGAAGGCCGGATCGTCGCCCGCATGCCCGATCCCGCGCGCCGCGCGCTTGCGGGGCGGGTCGGCCAATCCATGGCCATCGGCAATGAAGGCGCGGGCACCGTCATCGCCGCGGGCGAGGCACCGGAAGCCCAGGCCCTGCTCGGCAAGCGGGTCGCGATGATCGGCGGCGGCATGTACGCGGAACATCGCCTGCTCGCCGCCGGCGGCTGCATGGTTCTGCCCGACGATGTCACCGCGGAGGAGGGCGCATCGGCCTTCGTCAATCCGCTGACGGCGCTTGGCTTCGTCGAAACCATGAAGCGCGAAGGGCATAAGGCGATCGTCCACACCGCCGCCGCGTCCAATCTGGGCCAGATGCTGGTGCGCATCTGCCAGGAGGACGGCATTCCGCTGGTCAATATCGTCCGCAATGAAGCGCAGGTGGCGATCCTCAGGGATCTGGGCGCGGAATATGTGCTGGATAGTTCCAGGGACGACTTTCTCGTCCAGCTTCAGGACGCGGTCGCCGCCACGGGCGCGACCATCGCCTTCGACGCGATCGGCGGCGGCCATCTGGTCAGCCAGATCCTCCATGCCATGGAGCAGGCCGCGAGCAAGGACGCGCCCTATAGCCGCTATGGCTCGAACGTTCTGAAGCAGGCCTATGTCTACGGTGCGCTGGACCTGTCGCCGACCATCCTGACGCGCAGCTTCGGCTTTGGCTGGAACGTCGGCGGCTGGCTGCTTTTTCCCTTCCTGCAAAGGACGGACGCGGAAACGGCCGAACGCCTGCGCCAGCGCGTGCGCGACGGTCTGACGACGACTTTTGCCAGCCATTACAAGGCGCGCATCTCCCTCAAGGAAGCGCTGACCCGCGACGCCGTGCTGACCTACAATGCCCGCCGCACGGGGGAGAAATATCTGATCGTCCCGAACGGCTGATGGTGGGCAGAGGGCAGGCGTCGCGCCCAACGCGACCCGGGGCGCCGCTTTTCTTCCGAAACGCAGACGTCTGAATGGCAGCGCCCCCGGATCAAGTCCGGGGGTGACGCGGAGGACGATGTCAGGAACCAGCCCTCAGAGCGCGCTGCGTCAATCAGGCGCAGGTCGCTCCAGATTTCTGTCGTCGCATCCTTTCAAGCAGAAAACCGGTCCCCATCCTTGGGCAGGCTCGGGACAGGCTTTTCTGCGCGATGCTCTACAGACCGGTTCGCTCCCTTCTGTCGGCCGACCTCAATCTTCCGGCGCGATGGTGACGCGCAGGCCGTCCAGCGAATCGCTGAACGTCAGCTGGCAGGACAGGCGGCTGGTCTCGTTGCGATGGTCGGAGCTGTCGAGCAGGTCGTTCTCATCATCGCTGATCGGCGGCAGGTTGTCGGCAAAGGCCGGATCGACGAAGACGTGGCACGTCGCGCAGGAGCAGCAGCCGCCGCAGAGCGCCAGCAGTTCGTCAAAGCCGTTGTCGCGGATGATTTCCATCACGGAAAGGCCGTTCTCCGCCTCGACCGCCTGCTCTTCGCCCGAACGGTTGACCACAATCAGTTTCGCCATGTACCCAGGTCCCTCAAATTTTTCCCGCCGCTCATGTCGGACGGGCAGCGGGAAATCAAGGGCCGGACGACAATTCATGGTAAATACAGCAGAAGAATTGCGGGCCAGCCTGGACGCCATCGCCGCGATGGAGCCCGGTTTCGCCGCAGCGATAGGCCGGGTCGGCTATCCGCCGCCCCGCATCCGCGAGCCGGGCTATGAAACCCTGCTGCGCACCATCGTCGGCCAGCAGGTGAGCGTCGCCGCGGCCGCGGCGGTCTGGCGCAAGCTGGAGGCGGAACTGGGCGCGGGCTGCGCGCCGGACGCCCTGCTCGTCCGCGATTTCGATACGCTGCGCGCCTGCGGCCTGTCGCGGCAGAAGCAGGGCTATGCCAGAAGCCTGGCCGAGCTGGTGGTCAGCGGCGGCATCGACCTGCACGACCTGCCGGACGATGATGAGGACGCCATTGCGCAACTGGTGCGGATCAAGGGGATCGGGCGCTGGTCGGCGGAAATCTACCTGCTGTTCGCGGAAGGACGGCCGGATGTCTGGCCGGCGGGCGATCTGGCCGTGCAGATCGAGATCGGACGGATATTGGGCCTGACCGAACGCCCCAGCGAAAAGCTGACGCGGGAACTCGCCGAACGCTGGCGTCCCCATCGCGGCGCCGCGGCGATCATGGCCTGGCACCATTATAATACGGAGGTTTTGTAAGTGCCCCTGCCCCATGCCCGCTACATCGTCCTGGAACATGAGGGCGTCTGGAAGATCAATCTCGACAACCGCTATTACGGGCCGTTCGCGACGCGGGAGGAAGCGGTGGAAAACGCCACCGGGACAGCGCAGAAGGCCAGCGGCGCGGGCTATCCCGCCTCGGTCCTGCTGATGCAGGGCACGGCCTTCGAAACGCTCTGGACCAGCGTGCAGCCCGACAGCGCCTGAAAAAATTTTTTCGCATCTGCGGGAACCGCCCCGCGATCCGCGCATTTAACGCCTCCGGTTGCGTGGACGTTGGGATGAGCAAAAAGGTTCTGATCGTAGAAGACGAGATTTTCGTCGCGCTGGAGATCGAGCATATCGTGGAGGATGCAGGCTTTACGGTCGGCGCCATCGCGGCCGATCGTCAGGCGGCGCTGGATGCGGCCGACGATTGCGATATCGCCCTTGTCGATCTCAATCTGCGCGACGGACCGACCGGCCCCGGCATCGGCGTCGAACTGGCCAGCCAATATGGCATACGGGTCATCTATGTGACGGCCAATCCCGCGCAGATCGGGGCGGCTTCCACCGCCGCGCTCGGCGTCATCACCAAGCCGTTCCGGGCGCACAGCATAGCCGAAACGCTGCATCTCGCCGCCACCGACCGACCGGAACTGGAGGCCGCCGAGATCGCGGGCTTCACCCCTTTCCTGCCGGCATCCGACTCATGGAGCGCGCTGGAATCCAGAGGCTGAGGCCAAGGCCTTCGGGTCGCCAGTCGCGCGTCATCCGCCCGCCCAGTTGCCGTTCGATGCTGAGCTGCATCAGCCGGCTGCCGAAGCCCTCATGCGTCGCCGGAAGCGCCGGCGGTCCACCCTCTTCCCGCCAGTCGATGCGGATGTCCTCGCCCTCTCTTCCCACGAGGATCGCAACCCCGCCCGAAGGAACGGAAAGCGCGCCATATTTGGCGGCATTGGTCGCCAGTTCATGGAACAGCAGCGCCAATGGCGTGGCGGAGCGGTCGTCTATCGCCGGATTATCGCCTGAGAAGCGTATGCGCGGCCCCAGCGCGTCGCGATAGGGCGCGAAAATCTGTTCCAATATGCCCCAAAGCCGACCCTCGTCCTGGTCCGGCTGCGAATTGGGGCCGTGGGGCCGCACGAAATCATGGGCGCGTCCCAGCGCCATGATGCGGTCGCGCAGGTCGTCGGCCGCCGCGCGAATTTCGGGATGCTGGCGCGCCGACAGGCCGATCAGGCCGGAAATCACCGAAAAGATGTTCTTGATACGGTGGGAAAGTTCATGGGCGATGACCTCCCGCTCCTCCACCATCGCGATCTGGTCGTTGATGTCGGTGCAGGTGCCGATCCAGCGGGCGATCGCACCCTCCTCGTCCCGGATCGGCAGCGCGCGACCCAATGTCCAGCGATAATCGCCGCTATGATGGCGCAGCCGATATTCGATCTCATAGGGCTCGCCGGTCTTCAGCGAATGGCGCCAGCGTTCCCAGGCCCGCTCCTGATCCTCCGGATGGAACATGCCGTTCCATCCCTCGCCATCGGTCGATCCCAGGGGAACGCCGGTGAATTCGTACCAGCGGGCGTTATAATAGTCATGATAGCCATCCGGCAGCGTCGACCAGACCATTTGCGGCATGGTGTCGGCCAGGGTCCGGAACATGCGGTCGCTTTCCGCCACCGCCTGCGCATCCCTTTGCTGCCGGGCGATCACGTCGCGGTCGCGGCGACGGCCCTCCAGCTCGACCATGACCTGACGGGCCAGCAGGGAAATCCCCTGGCGCTGCACATCCGTCAGACCTTCACGCGGTCTGTCGTCGATGACGCATAGCGCGCCGAGCGAAGCCCCCTCGCCATCGATCAGCGGCGCACCGGCATAGAAACGGATGAAGGGCGCCCCGGTGACGAGCGGATTGTCGCGGAAATTGGGGTTCTGCGCAGTATCGGGCACCACGAAGATGCCGCTTCCCTGCATCGCATGGGCGCAGAAGGACATATCGCGCGGCGTTTCCTCCGCATCCAGCCCGGTGCGGGCCAGGAAGCGTTGGCGGTCATCCTCCACAATGCTGACCAGAGCGATGGGCGTCGCGCACAGCGCGGCGGCGAAGGCGGTGATCTGGTCGAGCGTGGCAAAGCCACCGGTATCGAGATCGTATCGCGCCAGCAACGCCGCGCGGTCCGTCTCGAGCCCGCGTCCTTCAGCCATCGCTGACGCGCTCTATGTCGGCGCCGACGGCGGAGAGCTTCTCCTCCAGCCGCTCATAGCCGCGGTCGAGATGATAGACGCGGTTGACCTGGGTCTCGCCTTCAGCGGCGAGGCCCGCGAGGATGAGGCTCATTGAGGCGCGCAGATCGGTCGCCATGACAGGCGCGCCGACCAGCCGATCAACGCCGCGCACCACCGCGGTGCGGCCGTTGACGCCGATGTCCGCCCCCATGCGTGCCAGCTCGGGCACGTGCATGTAGCGATTTTCGAAGATCGTCTCGGTCAGCACCGACGCGCCGTCTGCCAGCGTCAGCATCGCCATGAACTGCGCCTGCATGTCGGTCGGGAACGCCGGGAAGGGCGCGGTGGAGATGGTGAGCGGGCGAAGCCGGCCGTCCGCCGACACCCTGATGCCGTCCTTCAGTTCCTCGACATGAACCCCGGCGTCGCGCAGCGCGGCGAGGATGGCGTGCATGTCTTCGGCGCTGGCTCCGGCAAGTTCCAGCGAGCCGCCGGTGATCGCCGCGGCGCAGGCATAGCTGCCCGCCTCGATCCGGTCGGGCATCACGCTGTAGGTCGCGCCGTGCAGGCGGGGCTTGCCGTGAATGGTCAGCTTGTCGGTGCCCACGCCTTCAATGTCGGCGCCCATGGCGATCAGCAGGTTGCAGAGGTCGACGATCTCCGGCTCCCGCGCCGCATTTTCCAGGATGCAGACGCCCTTGGCCAGCACCGCCGCCATCAGCGCGTTCTCGGTCGCGCCGACGGACACCACGGGGAAGGTGTAGATGCCCCCGGGCAGGCCGCCGTCGGGCAAGCTGGCGCGGACATAGCCGGCGTTGATCTCTATGATCGCGCCGAAGGCCTCCAGCGCCTTCAGGTGCAGGTCGATCGGCCGGTTGCCGATGGCGCAACCGCCGGGCAGCGACACCCGCGCCTCGCCCGCGCGGGCGAGCAGCGGGCCGAGGACCAGGATCGATGCCCGCATCTTGCGCACGATGTCATAGGGCGCCTCGGTCGAGGTGACGCGGCCAGCCCGGAGGGTCATGACGCGGCCGAAATCCTCCGGCCGGGCGCCCTCGATCATGGTCGACACGCCGAGCTGGTTCAACAGATGGCCGAAGCTGTCGACATCCGCCAGCCGCGGCAGATTGCGCAGCGTCACCGGCTCGTCGGTCAGCAGCGCGCAGGGCAACAGCGTGAGCGCGGCGTTCTTCGCGCCGGAAATGGGAAGGCGGCCGTTCAGCGCTTTGCCGCCGCGGATATGAATGCGGTCCATCGGCTGGGTTCTTAACGTTAATTACGGTTTCCGCAAGGCAGTCGGCACGACGGTTCCATCGCGGGCTTCTTTCTGCGCCGCCATGAAACATTTGTGCGTTCGCCCGCTCATTATTGATCGAGTTTAGTGCAGTTTGCGGAAATGCAGCCAAAAGACGCGTGGGGCGTTTTGCCATCGTAACGACAATGTAAGCAAAAAGGTGTTTTTGGTGGCAACAAGTTGTTTCGCGGACAGGTTGGCGAAGCATGTGCCCCTGTCCGATGCGGAGAAGAAGGCGCTTACAAGGCTGGAGGAAAATCCCCGCAAGGTGAAGCGCGGCGCGATGATCCAGCGCGTCAACGAAACGGTGACGGAACTGTTTGTCCTTCGCGAAGGACGGGTGATGAGCTTCGTGATCCTGCCCGATGGAAGCCGGCAGATCCTGCGGGTCTATTTCCCGGGCGATTTCATAGGATCGGCCAGCACAATCTATAACCGCGCGCCGGAATCGCTGGTGGCGCTGTCGGATTCGATCATCTGTCCGTTCGACAAGCATGCTCTGCGCCGGCTGCTGGAGGAATATCCGCGCGTCGCCGCGTTGCTGTTCCTGCTTTCCAATGCGGAGCGGGTCGCGCTGACCGACCGGCTCGCTTCACTGGGACGCACCTCGGCCAAGGCGCGCGTGGCTTCCTTCCTGCTGGACATTTTCGATCGCCTGCGGGTGACGGACGATGGCATCACCGACAGCTTCGACCTGAAACTGACGCAGGAGGAGATCGGGGATGCCATCGGCCTCACCTCCGTCCATGTGAACCGGATGATCCGGCAGATGGAGCAGGAGGGGCTGATCAGCCGGGCCAATGGGCGGATCACCCTGCGCGACATGGCGCGGCTGGAAGAGATCGGCCATTATACCAACCGGCACAAGGATATGGACCTGGACTGGCTTCCGGGCATGGAATGAGAATGAACGCGACATGTTCCTGCGCAGGCAGGAACCCGGTTCGAACCGTCGGGCCGGGCCCTGCCTTCGCAGGGGCGCGCCGCTCAGCCTTGCCGGTTTGTCATCAAGCCAGCAATTCCACATCCCAATAAAGCCAGTCGTGCCAGCTTTCGTGCAGATAGTTGGGCGGAAAGGCCCTGCCATGTTCCTGCAACTGCCAGCTCGTCGGGCGGATCGGCGTCACATGCAATTGCATATGCGCCTCCTTCGGCGTGCGGCCGCCCTTCTTGAGATTGCAGGGCGAGCAGGCCGTTGCGACATTTTCCCAGGTCGTCCGCCCGCCGGCGCGGCGCGGAATGACGTGGTCGAAGGTCAGGTCGTTCGGGGAACCGCAATATTGGCAGGCGAACTTGTCGCGCAGGAACAGGTTGAACCGGGTGAAGGCGGGATGTTCCGACGGCTTCACATATTGCTTCAGGGCGATCACCGAAGGTATCTGCATCTGAACGCTGGGGCTGTGCACCTGCCGCTCATAGCTGGCGACGATGTCCACCCGATCCAAAAAAACCGCCTTGATGGCGGTTTGCCAGGGCCAGAGGCTCAGCGGATAATAGCTTAAAGGCGTGTAGTCCGCATTCAGGACCAAAGCCGGACAGTTTTCCGGATGTCGTATCAGGTCGGGATGGTACATATATTACCCTTCAACCCCCTTTCGCCACCGTCCTGATCGATCAGAAACGTGACGCCAGCATGACAGCATTAACACCCCTATCCCGTCAAGGGCCTGTATGACTCAATCGGCGCAGCCACAGCATATGGTGACTCGCTTCGCCCCGAGCCCCACGGGTAGGTTGCATGTCGGACACGCCTGGTCGGCGCTGCTGGCCATGGACCTGGCCCGGGCGCGCGGCGGATACTTCCTCCTGCGGATCGAGGATATAGACGGCACCCGCAGCCGGCCGGAGCATGTCGCCGGCATAATCGAGGACCTGCGCTGGCTGGGCGTCGCCTGGGATGGGGACATCGTCTTCCAGTCGGCGCGGCTGGACCGGTATCAGGCGGCGCTGGAACGGCTGGAGGCCATGGGGCTGCTCTATCCCTGCTTCTGCACCCGCGCCGACATCGCCGCCAGCGCGACTGCGCCGCACGGGCCGGAGGGGCCCGTCTATCCCGGCACATGCCGCGGGCTGGATGATGCGGAACGGGCAAGGCGGATCGCATTGGGCGAGCCGCATGCCTGGCGGATCGACATGGCGCGGGCTGCCGCACGGGCAGGCCCGCTGCATTGGCGCGCCCTGCCCTTTCCGCCCGGGGAGGAAGCGGCGTCCTGCATCAGCGCCGAGCCGCTTGCCGCCGGGGATGTGGTGCTGGCGCGCAAGGATGCTCCCGCCAGCTATCATCTGTCCTGCACGCTGGACGATGCGGCGATGGACGTGACCCATGTGCTGCGCGGCGACGATCTGCGCAGCGCGACCGACATCCACCGGCTGATCCAGGCGCTGCTCGACCTTCCGTCCCCCATCTATGTCCACCATCCCCTGCTGGTCGGGCCGGACGGCCGGCGGCTCGCCAAGCGCGACGGGTCGATCGCCCTCGCCGATCTGCGCGCGGGGGGCATGGACCCGCGGCGACTGGCCGACGATCTGCGCCATGCACGCTTTCCGATTGGCATTTCCCTGGCCAGCGCCTAGATTCAAGGCATGAACACGCTGCTCGTCATCGCCCTTATCCTGGCCATGGGCGCCACCCTGTTCGCATTGATCCGGGGGATCGTCGCCTTTCTTCAGGCGACCAAGGAACAGTTGAACTCGCCCGAAGGTGGGCCGAGCCCATCCAGCCTCAAGCAGAACAGGATGATGATGAACCGCATCCTGTTCCAGGCAGTGGCGGTGATCATCGTAGCGCTATTGCTGCTGATGAAGGGCAACGGCTGAGGGTTCCGCCCGGCATGGTGAAGCTGAACAAGATCTACACCCGTACCGGGGACGCGGGGACGACAGGCCTGGTCGACGGGTCGCGCCTGCCCAAACATGCCCCGCGCATGCAGGCGGTGGGCGATGTCGATGAAGCGAACAGCGCCATCGGGCTTGCCATCGTCTCCATGAACGACAGGCCGGAGGCGGGCTGGCTGACGACGATCCAGAACGACCTGTTCGATCTGGGCGCAGACCTCGCCACGCCCTTGCCGGAGGGAGAGGACGCACCCTGGGCGCTGCGGATCGTCGCCTCCCAGGTCGAGCGGCTGGAGCGGCAGATCGATGCGATGAACGCCGATCTGGCGCCACTGGACAGCTTCGTCCTGCCAGGCGGGTCGCCTGCAGCCGCCGCCGTCCATCTGGCCCGCGCCGTCACGCGCCGCGCCGAACGCTCCGCCACGGCCGCGGCAGCCGACGTTGCGCTCAATGCGCAGGCACTGGCCTATCTCAACCGCCTGTCCGACCTGCTTTTCGTGCTGGCCCGGCGCCTCAACGGCAATGGAGCGGACGATGTGAAATGGGTGCCGGGCGCCTCCCGTTAACCGTTCGACTCATGCACGGCACGGTTCGTCCACGGGCCAGGCGTTAACCCTCTTCCTTCATCCCGCCTTTACACGCCGTCCCAATTTTGGCCCCCATTTCAATGACAGGGCCCCGGGATGCAATTCTACCTCGCGACCTCCTTCATCTTTCCCCGCTCCCTGCGGTTTCGCCTCTTCACCCTCTGCTTCGTGACCACCCACCTGCCGCTGCTCGGCTATATCGTCTGGGGCGCGACAACAGGACGTATCGCCTGGGCGGAGTTCATAGTCCTGACTTTGGCGACCATGGCGGGCGCGGCCGGGGCGCTGATGGGCATCGGCGCCCTGCTGGACCCGATCCATGCGCTGGCGGATGCGCTGAACCCGGTGGGGCAGCCCGGCCGGAAAGGCGGTGGGGCGACCTTGCCGGAAGTGGGGGACATTATTTCCAGGCTCTTCCACGGCGTGCGCGGAGCCGCCGCCGCGACGCGGGAACAGATCGACGAACTGAACATCGCCGCCAATGAGGACGCGCTGACCGGCATCGCCAACCGGCGCGGGTTCCTGGCGCAACTCGACGCGCTCCCGCTCGCCAAGCGCAGGGGCTGCATCGCGATCATCGATCTCGACCATTTCAAGCAGGTCAACGATATGCTCGGCCATGACGCGGGCGATCGCGTCCTGGCCGATTTCGCCACGCGCCTGTCGTCCCAGACCCGCCGCATCGACATCATTGCCCGTTGGGGTGGCGAGGAGTTCGCGATCTTCTATCAGGACGCGATGGAGGATGAGGCGAGCTGGTCGCTGGCCCGCATTGCGGAACGGATGCGGCGGGAGCCCGTGGGCACGGCGAACGAGCAGCCGATCACCTTCTCCGCCGGGCTATGCGCATGGCGCGGCGGGCCGGTGATGGCCGCCATCGGCAAGGCCGACGAGGCGCTCTACCGTGCAAAGAAGTCAGGCCGTGACCAGATTCAGCGGGCGGAGAGGCCATCCGCACCCGCTTATGGTTAGGTGGATGCAAGTGTCGTTCTGGACGCAGCCCTTCCCACCGGCGAGAGGGGGCGCCTGTCGCGCTCCCCTGCGCCAGACTCAGGCAGGGGCCCCTCCCCCATCTTCAGATGAGGAGGATTAACATTCGCGACTGACCAGAACCTGTTCCACAGACAGTTCGGGCGGAGCCTGCTTCCAGACCCCGCCCGACTAATGTCACCGAAGAACGGCGATCTTATTTCGGCGCCAGCACCATCAGCATCTGGCGGCCTTCCATACGCGGATAGGCTTCGACCTTCGCGATCTCGCCCACATTCTCCGCCACGCGCTGGAGCAGTTGCATGCCAAGCTGCTGGTGCGACAATTCACGGCCACGGAACCGCAGGGTGATCTTCACCTTGTCGCCTTCACCGATAAAGTCGTGGACCTTCTTCATCTTCGTATCATAATCATGATCGTCGATGTTCGGACGCATCTTGATCTCCTTGATCTCCTGCGTCCTCTGGGTCTTGCGGGCGAGGTTCGCCTTCTTCTGCGCCTCGTACTTGTACTTGCCGATGTCCAGGAACTTGCACACCGGCGGGTCGGCGTTGGGCGACACCTCGACCAGGTCCAGCCCGATCTCATAGGCGCGCTCGATCGCTTCCTGCGTATACATCACGCCCAGATTTTCGCCTTCGTCATCGATCACGCGCACCTTGGGCACGTTGATGAACTCGTTGTAACGGGGACCGGACTTCGGCGGCGGCGCCATGGGACGGCGCATCATCGGGGGACGTATAGTGGCTTCTCCTATGGTAGTTGATCGATCGACTCTGGCGGCCCTTTAGCGCAAAGCCGAAAGGGGCGGCAAGCCCGCAATCGCGGATTTGCCGGCCCCATGTGGCATTGCTGCCTCACTGCATATCGGGTGCCTTCGCCTCCTTTACAAGACGGGCGATGATGTCGTCGACAGAAAGGACGCTCTGCCCCTCCTTGCCCAGCTCGCGCAGCGCCACCGTGCCCTCGTCCGCCTCCCGGCGGCCGACGACCAGCAGATTCGGCACTTTTGCAAGGCTGTGCTCGCGCACCTTATAATTGATCTTCTCGTTGCGGACGTCGGTTTCCGCCCTGATGCCAGCCGCCCGGAGCTTCTCCACCACCTGGCCTGCATAGCCGTCCGCATCGGACACGATGGTCGCCACCACCGCCTGCACCGGCGCCAGCCAGAGCGGGAAACGGCCCGCATAATGTTCGATGAGGATGCCTATGAACCGTTCATAGGAACCGAAGATCGCCCGGTGGAGCATCACCGGCCGGTGCCGCTCGCCATCTTCGCCAATATAGGAGGCGTCGAGTCGCTCCGGCAATACCCGGTCCGACTGGATCGTCCCCACCTGCCAGGTCCGCCCGATCGCATCGGTCAGATGCCATTCCAGCTTGGGCGCATAGAAGGCGCCTTCGCCCGGCAGTTCCTCCCAGCCATATTCGGGCGTGTTGAGCCCCGCCGCCGCCACCGCGTCGCGCAGTTCATTTTCCGCCTGATCCCACATCTCGTCGCTGCCGAAGCGCTTTTCGGGGCGCAGGGCGAGCTTGATCGAATAGGTGAAGCCGAAATCCCTGTAGATCCGATCCGCCAGCGCACAGAAGGCGCGCACTTCCTCCACGATCTGGTCCTCGCGGCAGAAGATATGCGCGTCGTCCTGCGTGAACTGGCGCACACGCATCAGCCCGTGCAACGCCCCATGCGGTTCGTTACGATGGCAGCAGCCATTCTCGTAGAAGCGCAGCGGCAGGTCGCGATAGCTCTTGATCCCCTGACGGAAGATCAGGACATGCGCCGGGCAGTTCATCGGCTTCAAAGCCATCCAGTCGGCATCGTCCGACACCAGCGGCCCTTCATCCTCGACATTCGGCACTTCGTCGGGGATGACGAACATATTCTCGCGATATTTGCCCCAATGGCCGGACGCTTCCCACTGGCGCGCGTCCATCACCTGCGGCGTCTTGACCTCACGATAGCCCGCATCGTCGATGGCGCGGCGCATATAGGCTTCCAGAGCCCGCCAGATGATATAGCCTTTGGGGTGCCAGAAGACCGATCCATGCGCCTCCTGCTGGAGGTGGAACAGGTCCATCTCCGCACCCAGCTTGCGATGGTCGCGCTTGGCCGCTTCTTCCAGCCGCGTCAGATGCGCGTCGAGCTGCTTCCTGTTGAGCCAGCCGGTGCCATAGACGCGGCTCAGCATCGCATTCTTCTGATCGCCGCGCCAATAGGCGCCCGACACGCGGGTCAGCTTGAACGCCGCCGGATCGAGTTTGCCTGTCGAGGCCAGATGCGGCCCCCGGCACATGTCGAGCCAGTCGCCCCCCGACCAATAGACGGTCAGTTCCTCGCCCTCGGGAAGCTCAGCGGCCCATTCGGCCTTGAACGTCTCGCCCCCGGCCCGCCAGCGCGCGATCAGGTCCTCGCGCTTCCACACCTCGCGGCGCAGCGGCTTGTCGGCGGCGATGATCTCCCGCATCTTCGCCTCGATGGCGGGCAGGTCCTCCTCCGTGAAAGGCCGCTGCTTTCCTTCGATGACGGGGGGCGCGAAGTCATAATAGAAGCCATCGTCCGTCGCCGGGCCGAAGGTGATCTGCGTCCCCGGAAACAGCGCCTGCACCGCTTCGGCCAGCACATGGGCGAAGTCGTGCCGCGCCAGTTCCAGCGCATCGGCCTCATCCTTCGACGTCACCAGCGCCAGTTGCGCATCGGCCTCCAGCGGGCGCATGATGTCGCGCAGTTCGCCATCGACCCGCGCGGCGATGGCCGCCTTGGCCAGCCCCGGCCCGATCGCCGCCGCAATGTCCGCCGGGGTAGTGCCGGGCGCGACTTCACGCACGGAACCATCGGGCAGGGTTATCTTGAGCATGGCGGACACGGAGGGTCTTTCTGTTGAAATGGCGGATCGCGCAGCCGGAAAAAGCCGCGCCTTCCCCATAAATGGGCCGCCCGCCCTGTCAATAGAAGCCCTCTTGCCAGCGCATCGCGATCAGCGCATGATACATGTGTTGTTATATCATTATTTCAACAGGAGGGATGCATATGGCCTTGAGCTTCGCAAGACCCCGGCCGGGCGACGGGGAAACGCCGATGTCGGACATGAACACAACGCCGCTGATCGACGTGATGCTGGTGCTGCTGATCATGTTCATCATCACGATCCCGATCCAGACGCACAGCGTCGGCGTCGACCTGCCGCAAACCCCCAAGGAACTGACGCCGCCGCCGGTCGACACGGTCAAGAACAGGGTCGGCATCGACGCCGACGGCACTATCCGCTGGAACGGCGGGGCCGTCGACCGGCTGACGCTCCGCCAATATCTCGCCGCCTCGCTGCGCCTGCCTGCCGAACCGGAACTCCAGTTCCAGCCCGATGCCGGCGCGCGTTACGTGACGGTGGATGAGGTGCTGGCCGACATCCGCCGCGCGGGCGTGACGAAGCTCGGCTTCATCGGCAATGAGCGTTACGGCAGCTTTTGATCGGCCGTAAAAAATGACGATCCGCGTGATTTCAGGGGGATAGCATTCCATATGGCCATGAAACCCCTTGACCAACGGTCCCCGGCATAGTCTTCTCCCACCGGGGACCAAGGGGGGCATCATGGATCAGGAACGCATTGGCGGCGACGGCTTCGCTTTTGAAGGCAATTGGCGCGACTATGCGCCCATTGCCTTCACCAACCTGCTGCTGACGATCGTCACGCTGGGCATATATCGCTTCTGGGCGACAACGCGCACGCGGCGCTATCTCTGGGCGAACACGCGCTTCATCGACGACCGGCTGGAATGGACGGGAACGGGCAAGGAACTGTTCCTCGGCTTCCTGATGGTGCTAGCGCTGATCGGCCTGCCGTTCCTCTTCCTTCAGTTCGGCGCGCAGGCCCTCGTCCTCCAAGGGCATGGGGGCATGGCCGCGATACTGACGCTCGCGGCGTTCGTGACGATCTTCTACATGGTCGGTCTCGCCCGCTTCCGCGCGCTGCGCTACCGGCTCAGCCGGACATGGTGGCACGGCATCCGGGGCGGCAGCGACGATCAGGGCTTCGGCTACGGCATTTCCTATATGTGGAAGTCGGCGGTGGGCAGCCTGGCGCTGGGCCTGCTCATCCCCTGGTCGATGATGTCGCTGTGGAACGAACGCTGGAACAAGATGAGCTTCGGCCCGCACAGTTTCGAATCGGCAGGCGATCACGGCCCGACCTTCCGGCGCTTCCTGCTCTTCTACCTCCTGCCGATCCTGCTGTTCGTGGGCGGAGGCGCAATGGTCGCGATGGCGGGCTTTCCGGGACAGGACGGTGCCGGCTCCCGCGTGGCCGGGGCCATCTTCGGCATCATCGCGTTCGTGCTGACCTTCTATCTGGGTCTCGGCCTCATCGCGCTCGCCTTCTACGCGAGTTTCTTCCGTGAAGCGGTGGAGGGGCTGTCGCTCACGGGCCTCGACTTCCATTTCTACGCGCGGACCAAAGACTGGATATGGCTGTTCCTGGGTGACATTGCGCTGGTCCTCTGCACGATCGGCATCGGGTCGATCTTCTTTCAATACCGGCACTGGAAGTTCTTCGTCACCCATATGGGCGTGACCGGCACGATCTATACCGACGAACTCACACAGTCGCAGACGAAGACCAGCCGCCATGGCGAGGGCCTGCTCGACGCGCTGGACGTCGGCGCTTTCTGAACCGCATGTCGGACTTCCGACTCTGGCATTATGACGGCGCGACGGCGGTCCGACGCAATGTCCTGCTTCGTACCGCCGGCACAGGCTTCGTGCTGGAGGAGCCGGAGAGCGGCTGGGCAGGCCCGCCCATAGACTGGAGCGACCTTACCGTCATCGGCCTGCAGGACGACCGTTCGGCCTATGGCCATAAGGCGATCCCCGGCTGGCGCCTGGGCTTTTCCGGCGAAGCGCCTCCCGACATCGCCCCCCATCTGCCGACGGGCGAACGCTATGGCCGCTGGATCGATCGCTTCGGCCTGTGGCCGGCGGCGGGAATCTTCACCGTCACCGCCGCGCTCATCGTCTGGGGCGCGCTCGAAGCACCTGCCGTCATCGCCCCGCTCGTCCCGCAAAGCTGGGAGAACCGCATGGGCGATGCCATGGTGGGCGATTTCGGCGGGCGGTTCTGCCACACACCGGCAGGCGATGCCGCGCTCGAACGGCTGGCGGCGCGGATCGACCCCGGCCATGAGGCCCGCGACATTTCGCTCGCCAACATTCCCATGGTGAATGCGGTGACATTGCCGGGGGGAAGGATCATCCTCTTCGATGGCCTGGTCCAGCAGGCAAAGTCCGCCGATGAAGTCGCGGGCGTGCTCGGCCATGAACTGGGCCATGTGCGCCACCGCGACACGATGACAGGCCTCATCCGCCAGCTTGGCCTCAGCGTCGTGCTGGGCGGCGCGGGGGGCAATGCCGGCAATTATCTGAACGGCGTGCTGTCGCTGAGCTATGGCCGCGGCGCGGAAAGCGCTGCGGACGGCGTCGCCATCGACCAGATGCGCGGCGCCGGGATTTCGCCTGCCGCGACAGCCGCCTTCTTCGACCGGATCGGCGGCAAGGACGAGGGCACGGAAGCGCGGGCGATAAGCTGGCTTTCCTCCCATCCCCTCTCCGCCGAACGCCGCCGCCGCTTCGCCGCTGCCGTGAAGCCGGACACATCCTACCGCCCGGCGTTGGACCAGGCACAATGGCAGGCGCTGCGCGCTTCCTGCGCCAGCGATCCGAAGGTCGCCAAATTCTGGGGCAAACCCTTTTAGGGTGCATGGGCTGGGATTGTTAAATCAACAGCCCCAGGATCCATGCGAACGCAAAAAAGCGGCCCGTTGCCAGGCCGCTCTTTCAAGCGAACGAAGCGAGCCGAATCAGGCCGCTGCGGCGGCCTTCTTCTTCGCGATGTCGCGCTTCAGGCGGCGAGCCTTCAGCGACAGCTTGTCGTCGCTGGTCTTCAGCAGCCAGTTGTCCAAGCCGCCATTATGCTCGACCGAACGCAGACCATGGGTCGACACGCGCAGCTTCACGGTCGTTTCCAGCGCTTCGGAGATCAGCGACACGTTCTGCAGGTTGGGCAGGAACACACGCTTGGTCTTGTTATTGGCGTGGGAAACATTGTGACCCACCTGGCGGCCCTTGCCGGTCAGCTCGCAAATGCGCGACATAGTCAATCAACCTTGTAATTCGGGTTCGTTCGGAAAGCGGCGCCGATAACGGGATTCCCGACGCTCGTCAACCCGCCCAGCGCCTTTCGGGGCCGCAACCCTTTCCGACTCATGAGCGTTGACGGGCCATAAGCCAAAGGAGGCGGAAATGCGATTCATTGGTGGCCTGTTGCTGATCGTGCTGCTGGTTCTGGCCGGCGGAATTGCCACCGGCTTCATCGACCTGCAGAAAACGCAGGAGGGACGGCTGCCGGAAATCGCGGTCAAGGGCGGCTCCCTGCCCAAATATGAGGCCAGCGTGGCCAGGGTCGAGGTCGGCAAACGCAAGGAGACGGTCGAACTGCCGACAGTGGACGTGCAGAAGCCCTGAGGCCTGTTCTGACAGCGGGATAGCGAGGCTTAACAGCCTCTCCCCCAAAGCTCCGTCATCCTGTATGGGGCGAAGCCATGTCTTCGCCCTTCCCCCTGCCCGATCCGATGCGGCGTGCGCTCGATCTCGCTTATGCCGCCGCCGGAGCGGGAGAGGTGCCGATCGGCGCGGTCGTCACCCTCGACGGCCGCATCATCGGTGAAGGGGAAAATCGCAACCGGCGCGACAATGATCCCACCGCCCATGCCGAAATGGTCGCGATCCGCGCCGCGGCAACCCATCTGGGCGACTTCCGCCTCTCCGGCTGCGACCTCTGGGTAACATTGGAGCCGTGCGCCATGTGCGCCGGGGCGATCTCGCACGCCCGCATCGCCCGCCTCTATTATGCCGTGGCGGACCCCAAGGGCGGCGCGATCGAACAGGGACCCCGCCTCTTCACCCAACCGCAATGCCTCCACCGGCCAGAGGTCTATGGCGACCTCGCCGCTGCGGAAGCATCAACGCTGCTCAAGGCTTTTTTTCTCGCCCGGCGCTGAATAGTCGATGCGGTAGAGCGTGTAGGGCAGCGTCATCCCCGTCCTCAACGGCACCGGCTTCAGCCAGCCGGGCACCTCGCCCCGCATCAGCCCGGCATAAAAGCCCCTGGGGCTGCGCGACTGATAGATGGTGCCCTCGGGAAAGCCGGGGCAGACCAGCAGATAGGTGGCATGGTGCTTCGCCGCGATCGGCCGGAACGCGTCGGCAGGGCCGTCATAGGCGTGGTGCATGTCGAGGATCGTCGCGCCGTTGCGGTGATAGGGGCCTGCCACGGCGCTGTGGTGCGTCGCGACGATCAGGCGCGGTCCCAGGTCGACCATGGTGAAGATGGTGGCGGGCGGCAACTGGTCGAGCACCTGCAGCGCCGGCAGGGTGCGGCACCGGCCATTGGCCTTGTCGATGGCCTTGCGACGCAGCTGTGCCGTCGGCTTTTGCGGCTTGGGCTGTTCGCCCGTCGCCTTGACCCAGAGTTGGTTCACCTGCGGATAAAGCGGCGTTGCAAAGGCTGCCCCGGCGAGCACAGCCGCGCCCAGCGCCGCCGCCAGACGGGCGGCGGGCCGTCCCGTCGCGATCAGGCACAGCAGCCGATAGGCGGCCCAGGTGGCGGGCGGTATGGCCAGCAATTGCGCCGCCGGTCCGGCGCGAAGCTGCCAGAAGAGCAGCGCGGTGGAAAAGAGCATCATCAGGCCTACGGTGGCCCAGGCCCAGAGCCGGTCGGCGTCCCTGCGCGCGTCCCACAGCGCCCAGAGCAGGCCAATCAGGCCAGCCGCCGGAATGGCCATCAACGGCACCACCAGGCTGCGCGCCTGCACGGTGATCGGCTTGGCTTCGCGGATATTGACCAGCCACAGCTTCTCCAGCTCGGGCGAGATCTGATAGGCGCCCGACAGGCATTGCGGCCAGTTCGTCCAGGCGAAGGCCGCCACCGCCGCCCCGACCAGTACCCCCGCGCCCAGCCGCGCCGGCCAGCTCTTGAGCGGGAGCAGCGCCAGCAGCACCATCCCGGCCGACGCAACCGCGAAGATCGCCACCCAAATGGGCGAGATTGCGTCGCACACCATTTCCCGGTTGGCATAGCTGGCGAACAGCACGAACAGCAGCGACGTCGCTCCGCCAAGGCTGATCGCATAGGGCAGCATCCGCCGGGCCGCGCCGTCCTTGAACACCCAGCGCATCGCGATCAGCGCGCCGCCTGCCGCCAGATAGACGATCATTTCCATGCCGATGGCGATGGACAGCGCGCTGCTAACGCCCGCGACGATGCCGCCGCGCAGCCAGTTGCGGTCGACCACGCCCGCCAGCATCAGGACGGTGAAGGCCAGTTGCCAGCCATGATGGTCGATCCGCATCGGCAGGAACATGCTGATGCCCATCTGCGCGGCGAAGGGCGCCACCGCCGCCAGGAACCAGCTGTTCCCCCCCGCCAGCCTTCGCGCGATGAAGCCAAGGCCCAGCATCAGCGGCAGCATCGGCAGCATCGGCGCGATGCCGCAGGCCAGCCGGTCGGCCAGCCCCTGGTCCAGGAAAGCGCGGAAGAACAGCATCAGCGCCGCCAGCGGCATGTCCACCAGCCGCGACCAGTGGATATTGAACCCGGCGGGCGGATCCAGCCGATATTGCCGCAGGTCGTACCATGCCTGCCCGGCCAGCCAGTCCTTCACCTGCACATAACGGATATTGTCGTCCGTATCGCTGAGCGTCAGCCAATGGATCTGCGGCCAGCGGGTGGCGATCATATAGGCCATGGCGCCGATCCACAGCAGGACGGTCAGCCACTTCCAGTTGCGCTCCGCATAGCCGGAGAATTGCACCGCGACAGGGGCGACATGAGCGCGCAGGACAGACCAGCTTTGCAGTTTCATGGTGGCTCGATTAGAAGGATTGCGAGCCAGATGGAACATCTGGCGGCTCGGAAATCCCGGAAAACAAAGATGCCAATGGCTTTCCGGTTCAATCCGAACCGGAAAGCCATTAGAGGCTCCGCATCAAAGCGCAACGGGGCACATGAAAATCCTCCGAATCCTCACACCGGAAAAACAGGCCCTGTTCTGGCAGATCGTCCGCTATGGACTGACCGGCCTGTTCGTGACCGCCTGTCAGGCCGCGATCTACTGGACCCTAGCCGCGCCGGTCGGCCTGCATCCGCAGGTCGCGAACGGCGTCGGCTATCTGGCGGCGGTGGCGATCGGCTATGTCACGCACAGCAGCTTCACCTTCCGCGGCCATGGCAGCCGCGACAATCAGGCGGCCCGCGGCATCCGCTTCTTCGCGGTCTCGCTGGTGAGCTATGCCTTGAACGCGCTATGGGTGTGGCTGTGCGTCACCCATATGCGTTGGCCGGAATGGTCGCCCATCCCGGCCATGCTGTTCGTGACGCCCGCCGTGGTGTTCGGGCTGAACAGGCAATGGGTGTTCCGGTGAAGAACAAGCCTGTCGGCCTTCGAGGGGGGCCGCCTGCGCGGCCGGAACTCAATGCACGAACCGCGCCACCACATCGCGATAGGACCGGCTGACCTTCACCTGCGCGCCCGATTCCAGCACCAGGAAGCATTCGCCATTGGTATGCGGCTTCACCTGCCGCACCTGGCTCAGATTCACGATGGTCGAGCGGTGCACGCGCTGGAAATTGCGGGGGTCGAGCCGCTTTTCGAGGTCCTTCATCGTCTCGCGCAGGATCAGCGAATTGTCGGCGGTATAAATGCACATATAATCGCCCGCCGCGTCGATCCGCTCGATCGAATCGACATCGACGCGGAAAATCTGCCCGCGATCCTTGATGTTGATCAGCTTCTCGAAGCGATTGGCGGCAGGCGCGTCGCCATCGCCCGAAAAATCGTTCATCGCATCGGGCGCAACCTCGGCCAGCACTTCGCGCAGCTTTTCCACTTCCTGCACCTGACGCTTTTCCGAAAGCCGCTGCCGCACCCGGTCGAGCGCGTCGGCCAGCCGGCCTTCCTCGACAGGCTTCATCAGGTAATCGACCGCCTGCGCCTCGAAGGCGCGGATCGCATGGTCGCTATAGGCGGTGCAGAAGATGAAAAGCGGCGGCTCGACCTCCATCAGCCCCTGCACGACGGAAAATCCGTCGAAACCGGGCATTTGAATGTCAAGGAACACAAGGTCGGGCTTATGCGTCTTTATGGCGCGGATCGCTTCCCGGCCGTTGGAACAGGTTTCTACGATTTCGACATCCTCATGCGCTTCCAGACGCAGCTTGAGGCCTTGGATAGCCAGGCTTTCGTCGTCGACGAGGATTGTTCTGATGGTCATGCGGCCACTCTCGATGGTTCATCCAGGTTAAGCGGCATTTCGATCAGGACCGAAAAGCCGCCAGGCGTGGAACGCGTTTCGAAGCTCTGTCGTTCCCCGAAGGCCTGAATCAGCCTGTCGCGGATGTTCGCCAGACCGACGCCCGTTCCTTCGCTGGCCGGATTGTTCGGGCGGGTGAACCCCTCATTCAATCCCGGACCCGTATCGGATACGATGATCCGGACGTTTTCACCGGCAGGCTGCGCCGTGACGGAGATTTCCGCGCCCTCTTCCTTGGGCGTCACGGCATATTTGATCGCATTTTCGACCAGAGGCTGCAGCAGGAGAGAGGGGAGGCGCGACTGCGAGACCGCCGGATCGATGTTGAAGACCGGCCGCAACCGATCCTCGAACCGCATCTTCTCGATCTCCAGATACAGCTTCAGCGTCTCGATCTCCTGCTCGATCGTCACCTGCGCGGTCGGCTCGTTGATCAGCGTATAGCGCAGGAAGGAGGACAGGCGGGACAGCATGGCATTGGCCCGGTCGGTCTGCTTCAGCAGCACCAGCGTCGAGATCGAGTTCAGCGTATTGAACAGGAAATGCGGGTTGAGCTGATAGCGCAGCATCGCCAGTTGCGCGCTGGACGCCTGATTCTCCAACCGCAGCAACTGGTCCGCCTGCTCCTCCACCGTCAGGTAGAAGTTGATCGCATAATATAGCGCCGACCATGCCCCCAGCAATGTCATGCTGAGGTAGAAGGCGCCCAGGAACAGTTGCAGCCCCGCCGTGTCGCTGCCCCGATTCTGGGTGGAGAACACCCAGGCGTCGATGAACGCCACCAGCCCCGCCGCGACCACCACCGTGACGATGGAGGCGCCCCAGGTCACGATGGGCCGCTGCCGCTGGAGGAAGCGGAACACCACCGCGATCAGCAGCGTGACCGAATAACCCGACACGGTCGAGATCATCACCGGGATCAGGCTGGAAAGCGGCTGCCCGTTGGCGATGGTCGAGGAACCGCGCAACAGGAAGGCGCCGGCCCACCCCACGGACTGGAGGTTCCAGAAGGCGCGGTTCTTGTCCGCGAAGAAAGGCTGGGGCTGGAAACGATGGACCGACATTATCGCCAGCCTAAAGCATCAGGCAAAAAAGTGGGAACCGGTTTTTTGCGGCCGGTACGTGATCGATGAAAAAATGAAACACAAAGGGGACTCGCCATGCTGGAACGAATTCAGCATGGCCGACCGATTCAAAGCGCGCATGATCGTCAGGCAGCCGCCGCTTCCTGAGTCACCGGCGTCTCCTCATCGACGCACAACCAGATCAGATCGCTCGGCTCCAGCGCGCGGCCGTCATGGGCCTGGATGGTCATCTTGCGGATCGGCTGCCGGTCGCGGCTGTCGGCCAGCACCTGGCAGGAGATGGGACCGCAGCCCCATTTCTCACCCCATTGGCGCAGCGCGATCATCGCAGGCGCCAGATCCTGTCCCTTGTCGGTCAGGCGATATTCCACCTTGCGCCGGTCGCATTGCATCGGCTGACGCACCATGATGCCGTTTTCCACCAGCCGCGCGAGCCGATTCGCCAGGATGTTGCGGGCAATGCCGAGGGTCGACTGAAACTCCTCGAAATGCCGGATTCCCGACAGAGCGCCCCGCAAGATGAGGAACGACCAGCGTTCTCCCATCGCCTCCAATGCGCTGGGCAGCGCGCATTGTTCCAGATCCTGCGCCAGATTATGTGTCATCGTTTTCATTTGATAGCTCAAAGCCACCCGCGTTGCAAAAGCGCATCGCTATTCACCTAAGATGGGATTTTTTTGTTGCACAGCAAGGGGCATCGCGGACAATCGCAACAGGATGCTACGCCAATACGAACTTGTTGAACGGGTAAAGCGCTACGATCCGGATGCGGACGAAGCGATGATCAACCGCGCCTATGTCTTTTCCGTCCAGAAGCACGGGTCTCAGAAGCGCGCCAGCGGCGACCCCTATTTCAGCCATCCCATCGAAGTCGCCGGCATATTGACCGATTTCAACCTGGACGATCAGACCATCGTGACCGCGCTGCTGCACGACACGATAGAGGATACGCTCGTCACCTATGAGGAGATCGAGCACGCCTTCGGCAAGGACGTCGCCCGGATGGTCGACGGCGTCACCAAGCTCAGCAAGATCGAGGCCATGTCCGAAAATGAGCGGGCCGCGGAAAATCTCCGCAAATTCCTGCTCGCCATGTCGGACGACATCCGTGTGCTGCTGGTGAAGCTGGCCGACCGGCTGCACAACATGCGCACGCTGCACTTCATCAAGAATGAGCAGAAGCGCCGCCGCATCGCGCGGGAAACGATGGACATCTACGCCCCGCTGGCGGAGCGAATCGGCATGTACGACTTCATGCGCGAGATGCAGTTGCTGGCCTTCCGCGAACTGGAGCCGGAGGCCTATGACAGCATCACCAAGCGGCTGGAGCAGCTGAAGGAAGGCGGCCATGACAAGGTCGACCGGATCGGCGCGGAACTGCAATTGCTGCTGGGCGGCAAGGGGCTGCCGGTCACGGTCTCGGGTCGCGAGAAGCATCCCTATTCCATCTGGAAGAAGATGCAGGAACGCCATATCAGCTTCGAGCAACTGACCGACGTCATGGCCTTCCGCGTCATCACCGAGACGACGGAGGACTGCTACCGCGCATTGGGCGTCATCCACCAGACCTACAAGATGGTGCCGGGGCGGTTCAAGGATTACATCTCCACGCCCAAGCGCAACGGCTACCGCTCGCTGCACACCACCGTCATCCATCAGGACAATGCCCGCATCGAGGTGCAGATTCGCAGCCGCGACATGCACCATGACGCCGAACTCGGCCTCGCCGCGCACTGGGCCTATAAACAGAAGGGCGACGCCACCGACCACCATGCAGCCTGGCTGCGCGACCTGGTCGAAATCCTGGAGCAGAGCCAGGATGCGGACGAACTGCTCGAACATACCCGCATGGCGATGTATCAGGACCGCATCTTCGCCTTTTCCCCCAAGGGCGAGCTGCACCAGTTGCCCAAGGGGTCGACGCCGGTCGACTTCGCCTATGCCGTGCACACCTCGCTCGGCAACCAGACGGTCGGCGCCAAGGTCAATGGCCGGGTCGTGCCGCTGCGCACAACGCTGGAGAATGGCGATCAGGTCGAGATCCTGAAATCCGAAGGACAGGAGCCGCAGCCCGGCTGGCTGACCTTCGCCATCACCGGCAAGGCCCGCGCCGCCATCCGCCGCTATATCCGCCAGAAGCAGCGCGGCGAGGAAGTCGCTCTGGGCGAGAAGCTCTATGAGGAAATCATCGGCCGCTTCTCCCCCGAACTGGCGAGCGAACTGGGCGACAAGGCATTGAAGGCGGCGTTGAAGCGCCTGAAGCTGGACGACCGCGCATCCCTGATGGTCGCCATCGCCACCCATCGCCTGCTCGATTCGGAGGTGATGGAGGCGCTCATTCCCGGCTCCACCAGCGTGGAGGGCATGGAGGAAGCCCATCCGCGTCAGCACGCCCCGGTATCGATCCGCGGCCTGACGCCCGGCATCGCCTATAATCTGGGCGACTGCTGCCACCCCGTCCCCGGCGACCGCATCGTCGGCGTCCGCCGCACCGGCGAACCGATCGAGGTCCACACCATCGACTGCCGTTCGCTGGAGGCGGGACAGGATGACGACTGGGTGGATTTAAGCTGGGACAGCAGGTCCAAGGGCGGCACCGCACGGCTTCAGGTGATCGTCAAGAACCAGCCTGGCGCGCTGGCGGCCGTCACCAACGTTTTCGGCGCGACCAAGGCGAACATCCTCAACCTGCAACTGGTGAACCGCGAAGGCCCCTTCCACACCGACATCATCGACCTGGAAGTCGCCGACGCCCAGCATCTGAACCGCATCCTCTCCGCCCTGCGCGGCCTCGACACGGTGGTGCAGGCGGATCGGGTCTAGAGCGTTTTCCAAGCAGATGGAATCATCTGCTGACTCGGAAAACGCGACAAAACAAAAACTTAGAGCAGTCGAGCCGATGCAATCGGATCGGAATCTGCTTTCCAAGCAGATGGAATCATCTGCTGACTCGGAAAACGCGACAAAACAAAAACTTAGAGCAGTCGAGCCGATGCAATCGGATCGGAATCTGCTCTAGCGGCAGCGAAGGATGGTTGGCGGGAGGCCAACTCTTCTTGCCGGCCGCGCGAAAGTGGGAATGGGGAGGCGGGGTGGGCTGCTGCCCTTCAGCTTTCCTGGAAGTACGGCGCGCTCTTGCGAAGGCGGGGGTATGATGCGCTCAACCGCAGCAACCGACATTCCCTCACCAATACTGCCCAGGGAAAAGAAAAAGGGCGGCGCCGAAGGCACCGCCCCGATTTCCTCCGGCCATAGCCGGTAAGCAGCCCCGCATGCGCGGGGCTCGACCGAACTTACTTGAGTTCGACGGTCGCGCCGGCTTCTTCCAGCTGCTTCTTGATCTTCTCGGCTTCGTCCTTGCCGACGCCTTCCTTGACGGCCTTCGGCGCGCCTTCGACCAGAGCCTTGGCTTCGGTCAGGCCCAGGCCGGTGATGGCGCGGACTTCCTTGATGACGTTGATCTTCTTGCCGCCGTCGCCGGTCAGGACGACGTCGAATTCGTCCTTGGCTTCTTCAGCAGGAGCAGCGCCGGCAGCGCCACCGGCCGGAGCGGCAACCGCGACGGCAGCGGCGGCCGAAACGCCCCACTTTTCTTCCAGAGCCTTGGAAAGCTCAGCGGCTTCGAGGACGGTCAGGGCCGAGAGCTGGTCGACCAGAGCATTGATGTCTGCCATATTACTTTACCTATTCCCTTCTGGGCGGGGCATGAGCCCCTTAAACGAGAGTTGAAAACAATATTCCGGAAAATCCCGCGGCGATCAGGCCGCGTTCTTTTCCGCATAGGCGTTGAAGACCCGCGCGAGCTGGGCAGCCGGGGCCTGGGTGACGGTTGCGAGCTTGGTAGCCGGGGCGACCAGAAGGCCGACCAGCTTCGCGCGCAGTTCATCCAGCGACGGCATCGAGGCGAGCGCCTTGACGCCCTCCGCGTTCAGCAGCACTTCGCCCATCGCACCGCCAACGATCTCAAGCTTGTCGTTGGTCTTGGCGAATTCGACCGCAACCTTCGCGGCTGCGACCGGATCGGCCGAGGAAGCGAGCCCGACCGGACCGGTCAGCAGGTCGCTGATGCCGCTATAGTCGGTGCCTTCAAGGGCGATCTTGGCGAGGCGGTTCTTCGTAACCTTGTAGGTGCCGCCGGCTTCGCGCATCTTCTGGCGCAGCTGGGTCGATTGGGCGACCGTCAGCCCGAGGTTGCGGGTCACGACGACCACGCCGACTTCGGCCAGATGTGCGTTCAGCGCGGAAACGACCTCAGCTTTCTGATTACGATCCATGCCTTTACTCCACTTCATGTCCGCCGGAAAATCCGGTGGACGGCAAAAACCCGCGACGAATCGCGGGGCATTGGTCCGAAGGGGAGAGATCGACTGGCCCGCATCCCTCAGGGAGAACAGGCAGACCCGGACAGGCAAGGCCCGGCCGGTAAAGAACTTTTCCCCGTCTAGGCCGGAAATTAAGAAGGGCATATTCCCTTCACCGACTGTCTCGGACGGAAGACCATCGACATTTCTGCCGGGGTCTGCTGCGGGCGCCCCTACAGATTTGGAGGCGCCCTGTCACGCAAAATCTGGCGATTGGCGATGGAAGGCGATGGAAAAGCGCCGTTTTACGCCGAAGTTCACACCATATGCGCGCATGTGCGCGAGCGCGCGTAGCCGCCTGGGTAATGGGTCCGACATTTCAAAGAAGGAAGCGGAATAGGCTGACCGCGGGGATGTAGGACAGGATGAAAGCGGTGCCAGGCCGGGCAATAGGATGTTTTTTCGCCAGCCGTGGCCGGGAGGTTACAGTCGGCAGGGCCGGTTCAGACGGTGCGATGATCCGCCGGGAGCAGGAGCGCGGAGCCCCCAGGCCAGAACGTGGAACAGAATCGCCGCCTTCCACCCCGTTCCCCCCTCCCCCAGGCCGTTCCCACCCGGAAGGATGGTTTACGCCCTGTCGGACCCCTTGCCATGTAAGAGCAAATAGCCATATCCTTCCCCATCATGAACAGCTTCTCGATGATGGCATATCCCGCGATGATGGCGGACAAGGATCAGGACGACCAGGGCGACGGCCCGGGCGGCCCCAATGTCGGCATCGCCACGCGCACGCGCGCCCGGACGAAAAAGCCCTCTCTCTACAAGGTGCTGATGCTGAACGACGACTACACGCCGATGGAATTCGTCGTGCACGTTCTCCAGCAATTCTTTCGCATGGACATGGAGGAGGCGACGCGCGTGATGCTGCACGTCCACCAGCGGGGCGTCGGCGTATGCGGAATCTTCAGCTATGAAGTGGCGGAAACCAAGGTGAATCAGGTGATGGACTTTGCCCGCCAGAACCAGCACCCGCTCCAGTGCACCTTGGAAAAGGCCTGATGGTGTCCCGGGGCACCTGACAGGCGGGCATAACGCGAATCTCACCGGCCCACGACTCGGGGCCATGCCCGGCGATCGATGACATGGTACGGGCCCAGCGATTCCGTGACGCCTTCAGCCTGACCAGAGGATGGTATTCTGCCAGCGCGGCCGTGCGAGGCGTTTCTCCAGACGGTGCTGTCAGTCCAACGCGAACTCGTCTCCATCAGATGCTCTTATGTCAGCCGGGCACTCCAGCATGGGGAAAGCAGCGAAGGCATGCACATCCCGGCCCGGGAACTGGAGAATATCGTGGTAGAGAAGCTCTCGACCCTGTGCAGGTATCCGTTGCAGTTCGCCATCAACATCGGCATGCTCATCGATGGTGCCAACCTGCCAGCATTCGTCGCCGGCATCGAGACGCTGGCCGGATCCGTGAGACGGCGGGACAGCGACACTCTCCGCAGCCTTCTGGCCAGAATTGAAGTAGGCCGCGACGGGATCACCATGGACTGCCGCTGCCGGGCTCTGGCGCCAGATGCTGACAGCGGATACGGCACTGAAAGCCGGGTGGTCAGCTTCAGATCCGGTGTACGCCTGACCAGATCGGGACGGGCACTGCGACTGGTCCATGATGGAGATGCACCGACTGCCGATCGCATGGACCTCCCGCTCGTGCGGCTGATCGTGAAAGCCCATCGCTGGTGGAAAATCCTGCGGGACGATCCCGTCGACATCAAAACGCTCTCGGCCCGCGAGAATGTCAGTGCTTCATGGATGACCACCGCTTGTCTGCAGAGGATCACGTCTTGAGTAGGTGAAGGCCTTCTCATAACTATTCTCGAATGGCGAAAATCTCTCGCCGGACGGCTGCATCAAACGAGCATCACCGTGTCATCACCCAAACTGGTGGAGGGCGATGCACCGTGCCCTGACGCCATGCTCCCGGAAGCAACCTGTAATCGCTCCGTCTTAGCATTCTTTTCACCATGATAGTTTAGGAGCGACAGATCTGGGAGAGGGCTGTCGCGTGCTCAAGGCGTTACAGATTGGCTACAAACCTCGTGAGACACGTCACCCGGTGTTGATTCCGGCGAGGATGCGCGTGGGCGAATCCTGGGTCGAAGCGGTCATCCATAATCTGTCCTCGGGTGGCGCACTCGTGGCATCCGACGAAGCCCCCGAGCGCGGCACTTATGTAGAGATACGGCGTGGGCGACTGACGATTATAGGGCGGGTCGTCTGGCGGAAAGATCGCTTTTTCGGGATTCAGGCGCAGGGCAGGCTCGACATCGCTGCCATAATCAATGAACCGCGCCTGGCTTCCCGTCCCCGATCTGCGAATGATCCCGAATCATCCTATGAACGCCGGGCTCAGCCAAGAGCGGACGCAGATGCGCGCATTGCGCGCCAATTGGAGAATAGCCGACGTTGGTCAGCGGCATTCCAATTTGGTGTGTTCGTAGTCCTTGCTCTCATTGCCGCAGGCTTTGCCGCCAACGAACTTTACCAGATCCTCTCGCGACCGTTTTCCGAACTGGAAAGTCACCTCTAATATTCCCCCTGTCAAACGGCCCTTTAGCTGCACGCTGCCCGAACCTACACCAGCAGGCTCAAGGCTGTGTGAGCCGTCCGGCGGCGAAGTCGCGCGCCATCGCGATGAATGCCTGGAAGAATTCCGGCGATTGGAATAATAGAGACACAACGGCACGAGCGGTGGCGTCCAGTCTCCGAGAATGAATCTTGGCTCGTGACACGAACTGGAGCTCGCCCTACGCCCTGCAACATTACCCAAGACAGGCGATCGACCCAGCAAAAGCGGCCCTTATACGACATACGGCGCATGATTTTATCTGCCCGACGGCGGACGGGCAGCTTTCGCTCTTCTCCGCCGTCGATGGACGCAAGGTCGTCTTTCAACCGATCGGCCTGGGTCTTTCCCCGTGGCTGCGTGTTGTTCGCGCATGACAACAGCAATCATGGAACGTTCAGGTGGCTGCGCCTGTGGCGCATTGAGGTTCATAGCCCGAGGTGACGCGTCACGTGTGGGCCTTTGTCACTGCCTTGTTTGTCAGAGAGCGCATGGCGCACCCTATCTTGCCTTTGCCGTCTTTGCCCGCGCGGCCGTCGATCTTTGCGGTCCATATGCGGCGTGGGAGAGCAGCCCCGGCTATTATCGGCTACATTGCCCTACATGCGGATCTCGGTTCGTGAACCTTGCCGGCGATGAGATCGAGCTTCCCGTCGCGAGCTTCGACGACGCCACGGGTCTCGTGCCGCAATATGAGAACTGGATCACCCGTCGGCTGCCGTGGGTCGCGCCTCTTCCCGTTCCTCAATTTGCACGCAATCGGGAGTCTTGAAGTTTAGCGGACATATATGAGCACAGCGAGGCGGATCACCTCGGGCGACGAGTTGAAGTATCGGAACGGGCTCTTGGGGCGGCTGCTCACGCCGTCTGTTTACCCGTTGCCACTTAGCTTTGACGGCGCCCTCCCAAGCGCTGAGTGAAGATATTCCTAGAAATAGTCGGAGTAATCTCCTACAGCGGCATGCCAGAATATTGGATAGGCGGCGGGAGGGTCGAAGGGTGCAGCTGAATGACTGACCGGCTGACGCCGGTAGGATCATGTCGAAGGGCTGAAGCCGTTTTTGTGGCCATGCCTGTCGAGGTAACGCAGGATGGTGTCATCGGTGATGTTGCCGGACG
>NZ_LTAB01000013.1:0-112974 GCF_001580035.1 Sphingobium sp. 22B
ACACGCTATGACAAACTCGCCGCAAACTTCCTCGGCTTCGTCAAACTCGCCAGCATCATGCTATGGCTCAAATGATTAAATCGTCACTACTGCCTAGAACAGCTTCCGATCCGATTGCATCGGCTCGACTGCTCTCAGTTTTTGTTTTATCGCGTTTTCCGAGTCAGCAGATGATTCCATCGGCTTGGAAAACGCTCTAGCCCTCAAACCCCGCCGGTTCCGCCCAATCCGGGTGCACCCAGGCCATCGCCTTGAACAGCGTCCCCATGGCATCCCCGGCGGTCAGCCGCAGGCGGGCTGCCTCCACCTCCTCGGCGCGGGCCGGCGTCGTGCGGGCGAGCTGATCGGCGCGGGCGTCGATGCCCAGCCGGCGCAGGAAGGCGCCCTGACCGACCGGCCCCATCACCCGAAGCCCCGCCTGCCGCGCCATATTGCCGATCATGGTGAAGTCGACATGGGTGGTGAGGTCGCTTTCGCCCGGCTCCAGAAAGGGGTCGGCGAAGCGGTGCGCTCGCACCGCCTGCAACGTGTCCCCCAAGGCCGGCCCCTCATAGCCATAGTCGACGATGATCGCGGCGCCGCCCTGCCGGGCGATCCTGTGCGCGAGTTCCAGCGCGACCGCGGCCCCGGCCAGCGGCGTTTCCAATATCGCGCCTTCCGGCGCTTCGGCGGCGAGGGCGGGGATGCCCGACTCGACGCGGCGATAGCCCGCCATGGGCGCGAAACGATCAGGTTGGCCCGGATCGGGGCAGATCACCACCCGTTCGCGCCATTCCTTTCCGCTGCGCACGATCTGGCGCACGGGCAGCGCGTCGAAAAATTCGTTGGCGACGGCCAGCAGCGGCCCCTGTTCGGGCAGGGTGGAGACAGTGTCGTGATGGAAGATGTTGGGGATGATCGTCCTTTGCCGCTCCCGCAGGCTTGGGCTGGTCTCCACGAAATGCACCCGTGGGACGAGCGACAGGCCGGCCATGGCCCGGAGGGCATCGGAAGCGAGCGTGCCGCGGCCGGGGCCGAGTTCGACATAGCCGATCTCCGGCCGGCTGCCCGCCCGCATCCAGACGTCCGCCAGGCACAGCCCGACCAGTTCCCCGAACATCTGGCTGATCTCCGGCGCGGTGGTGAAGTCGCCGGCGGCGCCCAGCGGGTCGCGAGTGCCGTAATAATGCTGGTTCGCCTCCGCCATATAATGGGCGATGGAGATCGGCCCGCCCGACGCGATCTGGCGCGCCAGGCGTTCCGACAGGCTGGGTTCAGCTGACACTCGCGCTGCCCGCGACCGGTTCCACGCGCACGCGGCGGCTCCTGGCGGTGAAGATCAGGTACAGGCCGCCCAGGATCATCGGCACGCACAGCCACTGGCCCATGTGCAGGCCGGTGCGCGCGGCGAATTCCATGAGCTGCGCGTCGGCCTCGCGGAAATATTCGACGCCGAAGCGGAAGATGCCATAGCCAAGCAGGAAGATGCCCACCAGCATGCCGGGCTTGTAGCGGGCGCGGGTCTTCCAGAAGGCGAAAGCGAGGATCAGGAACAGCACGATGCCTTCCAGGAAAGCCTCGTAAAGCTGGCTCGGATGGCGGGGGAAGGCGCCGCCGGTCGGGAAGATAATCGCCCAGGGCACATCGGTTTCCTTGCCCCACAGCTCCCCGTTCACGAAATTGGCGAGGCGGCCGAAGAACAGGCCGAAGGGCACGCAGCAGGCCACGAAATCATGGATGCGCAGCCAACTGAGCTTCTCCTTGCGCGCCATGTAGAGGATGCCGAGCGACACGCCGATGGCCCCGCCATGGAAGGACATGCCGCCGTTCCACAGCTTGAAGATGTCCAGCGGATGGCGGAGGATTTCGGGCTGGTAGAAGAAGACATAGGCCAGCCGCCCGCCGATGATGATGCCCAGCGTCGCATAGAAGATCATGTCGTCGGCATGCCGGCGCGCCATGGGCGAACCGGGCTGGGCGATCAGCTTCAGCAGATACCAGTAGCCGATCAATATGCCCGCCAGATAGGCGAGGCTGTACCATTTCAGCGTGAAGAAGCCGAGGTCGAGCGCGACAGGGCTGAGGCCGAGCTGGTCGAAGCGGATGGCCCCCGAAGCGGCGGCGGCAAGGTCAAGGATCAAGTTGGCGTTCCCCTTGGGAAATTCGGCCCCCGCCATAGAGCAAGGTGGGGGACGGAGGAAAGGGAGGAAGTTGACCGGGCCGGTTCATGAAGTCCGAACGACGCTCCCGGCCATGGTGGTGGCGAGTTGCGGCGGCCTTGAGACGGAAAGGGCGCCACTCGACCAGACAGGGGCTTGGCATGCGTCGGGACCGACCTTGCAATCCTGCCTTCCCCAACGACGGATCGGGCATCGCCGCCATCCGACCGTCCTCACCCCTTCGAAATCCGCCAGCGCCGGGAAACCTGTTTCCACAAACCGCAAACCGAAATTCAGCCCCCGATCTTCGCCCGCGCAAAGGCGACGAGCGAGCCGAACGTCTCGAACGTATCGCCGTCTATATCCTCGTCCTCGATCAGGATGCCGAAGCGGTCCTCCATCTCGGTGAGCAGGCCCGCAACGGCCATGGAGTCCAGTTCCGGCAGCGCGCCGAACAGCGGCGTATCCGCATCGAAGGCGTCCACCCGGTCCTGCGACAGGGCCAGCACATCGCGCAGCAAGGCGCGCATCATCGTTTCAATATCCATTGCCCGGTCGACCGGTTGTGCATTGTCCGCCCGCATGATGGGCGCCTACCTAGTCGTTCCGCCGCTAACCTACAAGCGCCGAAATGGCCGCACGCGCGGCGGGCAGCCAGACCGAAGCGCGTCGGGGGTTGAAGAAATCCAGCCGGTAGAGCGTTTCCCGTTCCTCCATCCAGTCGGTCTTGTAGCCATTGTCGCCCGTTCCATAATCGATCGTCGCGACATGATCGCGATCGATGGCGTGCGCGAACATCGCATGGCTGAGCAGGCTGCCGGGGGAGGCGCCGTCGAACGCCTGATCATGGGCCAGCTTGTGAATGAGGGCGGTGCCGTTCTCCACCGTCCATAGCTGGGTCGCCACCGGCTGCTCCTCCAGCCGCGCAAAGCCCAGCCGGAGCGTCCCGGCGGCGCTTTCCCGCTGGGCCAGCGCATGGAGAAAGCCGAGATCGGCCTCCGGCTTCTTCCAGCTTCGTTCCTGCACGGCGGCATAGTCGCGCCACAGCGCCTCGGTCAGCCGGTCCGCGATGCTGAGGGTGAAGCGGCTCGCGCGGTTCTTGCGCGCGATCAGCGTACGCAGGCGGCCGGGCCGTTGCGCCCAATATTGCTCGAAAGTCCGCCCATTCAGGTGCAGCATATGCCGCCCCCCCATCGGCCGCCGGACGCTGAACCAGCCTGCACGGCGAAAGGCGTCGAGCAGCATGTCCGACGCGGCCGTGACCGGATAGAGGTCGATCTGGGCGCTGTCCGTCAACAGAGACTGGGCGATGACTTCGATCAGGCGACGACGGACGGTCTCGTCCGAAGGGCCAAGGAAGACCGGCCCCCAATCGAAACTGTACCAGTTGGCGAGCGCGCCCAGCCGTCCCGCTCCGGACGAAAGCAGGAAAAGCCATGCCTGACACTCCCCCTCCAACGCCTGGAAGATGCGGACGTCCGTCGTGGAAAAGCAATGCGCATGGAGCGATTCGAACCAGTCGATGCGGTCGAACAGCGACGGCGTGCCGGCGCGGTCGAGCGCTGAACCCAGCACCTGACGCGCTTGGGCGACGCTGCGATATTCCCTTGCGACCAGCAAACCATTATCTCCCCGTCGACAGCATCGACTTTAGGAAAAAAGTCTGGAGATGGAGTTAAGCGATTCCCCCGCGCCCATGGCGGACCCCATGATCGACGGCGCGCAGGTGCGGCCGATCGACCATCTGCTGCTGCGCGGCGACGCGGAACGGCCCGCGCTGGACGGGCGGTCGGGCACGCAAAGCTATGCGGAGCTGGAAGCGACATTGGGGCGGCTGGCGGCATGGCTTGCCCGATTCGGGCTGGACAAGGGCGCGCGAGTCGCAAGCTGGGTCGCAAAGGGCCCGGTCGCGGCCCTGATGCCGCTCGCCGCGCCCCGCGCCGGGCTGGTCCATGTGCCGGTCAATCCGCTGCTCAAACATGCCCAGGTCGCGCACATATTGGCGGACAGCGGCGCGTCGCTGCTGATCGGGACGGCCAGCCGTCTGGCGACCCTGACGCCGAGCGACGTGCCGGGGCGATGCGACCTGCACCGGGAGGATGATGCGGCCTGCGCGATGAGCGGGGGGGAGGCGCTGGCCCCGTCCCATGCCGCGCCCGACGAACTGGCCGCAATCCTCTACACCAGCGGATCGACCGGGCGGCCCAAGGGCGTGATGCTGAGCCACGCCAATCTCTGGCTGGGCGCGGTGTCGGTGGCGGAATATCTGAAGCTGACGGCGGACGACCGGACGCTTTGCGTGCTCCCCTTCAGCTTCGATTACGGGCAGAATCAGCTGTTTTCCACCTGGTTCGCCGGCGGATGCGCCTGTCCGCTCGATTATCTGACGCCGCGCGACGTGGTGAAGGCGGTGGATCGTTGGGACATCACCACCCTCGCGGGGGTGCCGCCGCTCTGGGTGCAGTTGACCGAACTGGACTGGCCCGCCGATGTGGCGGCGAAGCTCAGGCGGCTCACCAATAGCGGCGGCGCGCTGACGCGGCCCCTGGTGGCGAAGTTGCGGGCGCTGTTTCCGCGCGCGGACCTCTACCCCATGTATGGACTGACCGAGGCGTTCCGCTCGACCTATTTGCCGCCCGCGCTGGTGGAAAGCCGCCCCGACAGCATGGGATCGGCCATTCCCCATGCGGAGATACTGGTCGTTCGCCCGGACGGTTCGATTGCGGGCGACGATGAGCCGGGTGAACTGGTGCATTGCGGGCCGCTGGTGGCGCAGGGCTATTGGCGCGATCCGGCGCGCACGGCGGAACGGTTCAAACCGGCGCCCGTCGCCTCCCGCTATGGCGGCATGGCGGTATGGTCGGGCGATACCGTGCGCCGGGATGCGCAGGGACTGCTTTATTTTGTCGGACGCGATGACGCCATGATCAAGTCGGCCGGCAACCGCATCAGTCCCACGGAGGTCGAGGAAGCGGCCGTCGCGGTGGAGGGCGTTGCCGAAGCGGTTGCGCTGGGCGTCCGGGACGATCGTCTGGGGCAGGCGGTGCTGTTGCTGTTGCGCGGCGCTTCGCCGGAGCTAAAGGCGCAGGTGGAGGCACGGCTTCGGCAGGAGCTTCCCAATTTCATGCAACCGCGCGAGATCGTCATGCTTTCCGAATTTCCCCGCAATCCCAATGGCAAGATCGACCGCGTGGCGCTGGCGAAGGAATTCGCGGCATGAAGCCGATGGGACCGATCCCGCCCTTCTTCACCGGGGAGGAGGGCATGTTGCTGATCGGCGGCTGCGGCGCGGCGAGCCTGGTGGAGGAGGCCGGCGACACGCCGCTGTTCGTCTATGACATGGGCATCGTAGAGGGGCAGGCGCGGGCCTTTCGCGACGCCATGCCCGCGACGCTGTCGCTCCATTATGCGGTGAAGGCCAATCCCCATGCGCCCCTGCTGGAGCGCATGGCGAAGCTGGTGGACGGCTTCGACGTGGCGTCGGGCGGGGAACTGGCCCGGGCGCTGGAGGCGGGAATGGACGCTGCCCATATCAGCTTCGCCGGGCCGGGAAAGCGCGACGATGAACTGATCGTCGCCATAGACAGCGGCGCGACGATCAACCTTGAGTCGGAGGGGGAGGCGCGGCGGGCCATCGCCCTTGCGGAGCGGCGGGGCAGGACGCCGAAGTTGGCGGTGCGGGTGAACCCGGATTTCGACCTGAAGGGTTCCGGCATGCGCATGGGCGGCGGCGCCAAGCCTTTCGGCGTGGACGCGGAGCGCGCGGCGGCGCTGGCGCGCTGGGTGATCGATGCGGGGGCCCAATGGCGCGGCTGGCATATCTTCGCCGGGAGCCAGGCGCTGGGGGCGCAGGCGCTGATCGAGACGCAGGCGGCAACCATCGATCTCGCCACCCGCCTGTCCGACAGCATCGGCGCGGTGCCCCCGCTGGTCAATCTGGGCGGCGGCTTCGGCATTCCCTATTTTCCGGGCGACGAACGGCTGGACATCCGGCCCATCGGGGACGCGCTGGGCCGGCTGCTCGACGGGCGGGCGGACATATTGCAGGACAGCGCCTTCGCCATGGAACTGGGCCGCTGGCTGGTGGGGGAGGCGGGCGTTTACCTCACCCGCATCGTCGATGTGAAGAAGAGCCAGGGCGAAACCTTCGTCGTCGTCGATGGCGGGCTGCATCACCAGCTCGCGGCGAGCGGCAATTTCGGCACGGTGGTGCGCCGCAACTATCCCATCGCCGTCGCCAATCGCTTCGGGGAAGCGCCCGCGGCGGAGGCCGTAACGGTCGTGGGCTGCCTCTGCACCCCCATCGACAGGCTGGGGGACAAGGTCGCGTTGCCGCCGGTGGAGGAGGGCGACCTGATCGCGATCTTCCTGGCGGGGGCCTATGGCGCCTCGGCCAGCCCGGCGGCTTTTCTCGGTCATCCGGCGCCTCGGGAACTGCTGATCGGCTGATTTTAATCAACTGATTTGCCAATAACTTAACTCCTAACGCTATTTTTACCCTTTCGGGGCAAGAAGGCCGTCGAAGCTGAGTGCTTGACGGTTGCCGGCGCCTCCCTTTGGCGGCTGTCGGCGCGGCCGCGAAAAGGGGTGAATCTATGCGTTTCCTGTCACTTTCCCGTGCGTTGATCGGCATGTCCCTGCCGGCTCTGGCTCTTTCGGGCTGCGCTTCGGGCGGGGGCGCGCCCAATCTGCCGCCGGCGTCCTTCGTTTCGACGCAGGAGGGGCCGGGCGAGGAATATGTGATCGGGCCGCTCGACGATCTCACCATCTTCGTCTGGCGCAATCCCGATCTCGGCGCGAAGGTGCAGGTGCGGCCCGACGGGCGCATCACCACGCCGCTCATTTCCGACATGCCGGCAGTCGGCAAGACGCCCCGGCAACTGGCCGACGACCTGAAGGTGGCGCTGGGCAAATATATCGAAAATCCGCTGGTGTCGGTGATCGTCAACAATTTCTCCGGCACCTTCAGCCAGCAGGTGCGGATCGTCGGCGCGACCGAAAAGCCCGCCTCCATCCCCTATCGCGCCAATATGACGCTGCTCGACGCGATGATCTCGGTCGGCGGCCTTTCCGAATATGCGGCGGGCAACAGGGCGAAGCTGGTCCGCTTCAACAAGGAAACCGGCAAGCAGCAGGAATATCAGGTCCGCCTCGGCGACCTGCTGAAGCGCGGCGACAGCAAGGCGAACGTCATGCTGGCGCCCGGCGACGTCATCATCATTCCCGAAAGCATGTTCTGACATGGCGGCTCTCGTCGACGAACTGCTGGTCATCCTGCATGGCCTCTGGCTCCGCCGCTGGCTGGCGCTGGGCGTGGCCTGGGGCGTCTGCCTGGCCGGTTGGCTGGGCGTGGCGCTCATCCCCAACAGCTATGAATCCAAGGCGCGGGTCTATGTGAACACCCAGTCGCTGCTGGAGGACAAGGTGGGCATCACCCAGGTCCAGGCGCAACAGGACCTCGACAGGGTGCGCCAGACCCTGGCCAGCACGGCCAATCTGGAACGGGTGGTGAAGGAGACCGATCTCAACCGGACGGTCGACGGGCCGCGCGACCTGGCGGCGAAGATCACCGGATTGCGCGAGACCATCACCGTGATGGCGCAGCTTGACCCCAGCATGATCGACATCAGCGCCACATGGGCCGATTCCGGCCTGTCGGACGGCGCCAATGCGCGCATTTCGCAACAGATCGTGCAGAAGCTGGTCGACATCTTCCAGGAAACCAACCTGTCCTCCGACAAGGTGGAGACGCGGCAGAGCCTTGCCTTCCTCGACCAGCAACTGGCGGCGCGGGGCAAGCAGCTTGCCGCCGCCGAACAGCGCCGCGTCGAGTTCGAGCAGCGCTATGCGGGCATGCTGCCGGGCGCCGGATCGATCGGCCAGCGCATGGACGCCGCCCGGTCGGAGATCAACAGCATCGATTCGCAACTCGTGCAGGCGCAAAGCGCGCTGGCGGCGATGAACGGCCAGTTGGCGGGCACGCCGCAGACCTTGCCGGGCGTCGGCGCTTCGGGCGGGCCTTCGGCGCTGGCCCAGGCGCAGGCGGACCTTGCGTCGATGCGGGCGCGGGGCTTCACCAGCAGCCATCCCGACGTGATCGCGGCGCAGCGGCAGGTGGACCTGCTGCGCGGGCAGGGCGGCGGCAGCGCGGGCAGCACGCCCAATCCCGCCTATCTTTCGATCAGGTCGATGCAGGCGGAACGCGCCGCCACGGTGCAGGGGCTTTCCGCCCGCAAGGCGCAGTTGCAGGCGGACCTGAACGCCATGGCTTCGCGCCAGACGGATGAACCCGGCCTCGCCGCCGAGCAGGAACGGCTCGACCGCGACTATCAGGTGCTCAAGACCCAATATGACAAGATGCTGGCGGACCGCGAGGAAATCCGTCTGCGCGGCGATGTGAAGTCGGAAACCGGATCGGTCCAGTTCCGCGTCATCAATCCGCCCAGCCTGCCGACCGCTCCGGCCGCGCCGAACCGGCCGCTGCTGCTGCTGGGCGTGCTGATCCTGGGGCTGGGCGCGGGCATCGGCACGGCCTTTGCCGTGGCGCAGCTCAAGGGCGGCTTTCCCAATGCGGCGCGGCTGGAAAAGGCGCTGGGCGTCTCCGTGATCGGATCGATCAGCCAGACCGTCAGCGCGGCGCAGCAGGCGATGGAGAGGCAGCGGATGAAGTGGTTTGCAGGCGCCAGCGGCGGCCTTGCGGCGCTGTGCCTGCTGCTGATCGTCATCGAATTCGTCCAGCGCGGGCTGGCTTGAGGAGGGACCGGATATGAACAGGCACAAGTCCCTTTCCGGCGGATCGCTGATCGAGCGGGCGACCGAAATCTACGATTTCAGCGCGGCCCTGCGCGGGCGCGCGGCGCCCGCGGTCGAAGTTCCGGCGGGCGAACCCGTGGTGGAGGCCGCGCAACCCGCGCCCGCCGCCGTCGAAACGCCGGTCCCCGAAACGCCGGCCCCCGGCTATCGCGCGCCGGACTGGACCGGGCCGGTACAGCCGATCGACCGCATCGCGCTGGTCGAGGCGGGCTATCTGCTGCCCGACGGTCCCGTCACCGCGATGAGCGAGGAGTTCCGGCTGCTCAAGCGCGACCTGCTGGCCGAACTGGCGGGCAATGCACGGGGTAACCGGGTGCTGGTCTGCTCCGCCCATAGCGGGGAGGGCAAGAGCTTCTGCGCGATCAACCTGGCGCTCAGCCTGGCGGCGGAGAAGGATCGCGAAATCCTGCTGGTCGACGCCGATTTCGGCAAGCCCGGCATCCCGCAGGCGCTGGGGCTGACCGCAGGGCCGGGCCTGATGGACGCGCTGGCCGATCCGGCGATTGCCATCGAGGATTGCGTGCTGCGCACCGACATTCCCTCTCTCTCCGTGCTCCCGGCCGGACAGCGGAGCAACAACGACACCGAATATCTGGCCTCCGCGCGGACAGAAATGCTGCTGGGCCGCCTGACCGAGGGACGGCTCGACCGCATCGTCCTGTTCGATTCGCCGCCCCTGCTGGCCGCTTCTCCTGCGGCTGTGCTGGCCGGCCACGCCGCCGTCGCGCTGCTGGTGGTGCGGGCGGACAGGACGACGGAAGGCGCGCTGCGCGATGCGGCCGGACTGCTCAAGGGCGCGTCCAAGGTGAAGCTGCTCCTGAACGGTGTGAACTTCGCCAGCGGCGGACGGCGTTTCGGCAGCTATTATGCGCATGGCCATGATGGGGAGCATGCGGGCTGATGATCTCTCGCCTAGCCCTTCTTCTCGCGGGGATCGCCCTGGCCTCGCCCGCCCTTGCGCGGGACGAACAGCGCAAGGTCGACGTCACGCCCTATCTCGGCATCGACCAGGTCGTGGTCGCGCCGGTCCAGGGCGGCGGCGACGTTCTGACCTATACCAACGTCACCGCGGGCGTGACCGCCAGCGTGCAGACGCGGCGGCTGGAAGCCGCTGCGGACCTGCAATATGCACATAGCTTCGGCTGGGGCGATGGCCTCAGCGATCAGGACATCATCAGCGGGATCGTCAGCGGCCAATATGGCCTCGCGCGCGGGCTGTCGCTGAATGCAGGCGGCCTGGCGACGCGGGTCCGCACGGACGGGTTCTCGGGCGCGTCGGTGCGCAATGACGGCTATAGCAGCCAGGTCTATGCAGGCTATGTCGGCCCGTCCTATGTCACGCGGCTGGGCGATCTGGACATCAGCGCCTCCTACCGGCTCGGCTATGCGCGGGTCGAGGATGACGTGAATGTCGATTTCCCCGGTGCGCCTCTGGGCAATGGCTTCGCGGAATCGACCACCCATGACCTGATGGGTTCCGTCGGCGTCGGGCCGGGGGTGTGGATGCCGCTGGGCCTCGTCGCCAGCGCAGGCTACAGCCGGGAGGATGCAAGCCAGCTCGACCAGCGGTTCGAGGACAAATGGGCGCGGCTCGACGCCACCCTGCCGGTATCCCCCACGCTCGCCCTGATCGGCGGCATCGGTTATGAGAAGATCGAGATCAGTCAGCGTTCGCCCTTGCTCGACGGCAATGGCGTGCCGGTAATCTCCTCCAGCGGCCGCTATGTCACCGACGACAGCTCGCCTCGCCAGCTCATCTATGATTTCGACGACATCATCTGGGATGTCGGCGTGCTCTGGCGGCCGAGCCACCGCACCTCGCTGACCGCGCGGGTGGGCGAACGCTATGGCGGCATGACCTATTCGGGCAGCTTCATCTGGCAGGGCCGGGACAAGTCGTTCGCCCTGGTCGTGTTCGACGGCATCGACAGCTTCGGGCGCGTCATCACTTCCGATGTGGCGGCGCTTTCGGGCAGCGACCTCAATATCGTGCGCAATCCCTTCACCGGCGATTTCACCGGCTGCGCCTTTTCCACCAGCGGGGGCGGGCAGTGCTTCAACGATGCGCTGGCCGGGGTCACGGGCGCGAATTTCCGCTATCGCGGCGTGGCGGCCCAGTTCGCGGCGGAGCGCGGGCCCTGGGGCATGGGTGTCGGCCTTGGCTATTCGCAGCGCAAGTTCGTGACGCCTTCGGGTGAGACGGTGCTGGTGCGCGGCACGCGGGACCAGAACTGGTACGGCAACGCCTCGCTCACCTATCGCGTCGACAGCCAGTCGAGCATCGATACGGCCGTCTATGCCAATTATTTCGACGCCAGCGGCAACCGGCTGGACGTGCTGAACCTGGGCGCCTTCGCCAGCTATTACCGGCTCGTCACGCGCAATCTGCAGGCGTCCGCCTCGGTCGGCGTCGACAGTGCCAAGGCGGACAATCTGGACGCCGTCATCAACGCCATGGGCCAGCTTGGCCTTCGCTACACATTTTAAGCCAATGCCCCGTCGGGTGGAGAGATAGTCATGTACGACCAGTTCTACGGATTGCAGGGACGCCCGTTCCAGCTGACGCCGGACCCGCATTTCTATTTCGAGAGCGCGACCCATCGCAAGGCGCTGTCCTATCTGGGCTATGGCCTTGCGCAGGGAGAAGGCTTCATCGTCATCACCGGCGACATCGGCGCGGGCAAGACGACGCTGGTCGGCCACCTCATGAACACCATCGACCCGTCGCGCCTGACGGCCGTGAAGATCGTCTCGACCCAGGTGGAGGGCGACGACATGCTGCGCCTTGCCGCGCAGAGCTTCGGCCTGGGCGTCGACGGCATGCCCAAGGCGCAGATACTGAAGCAGATCGAGGGCTGGCTCCATGCGCAGGCGCGGGCGGGCAAGCGGTCGCTGCTGATCGTGGACGAGGCGCAGAACCTGCCCATTTCCGCGATCGAGGAATTGCGGATGCTGTCCAACTTCCAGTTGGGCGGGCAGTCGCTGCTGCAGATATTCCTGCTGGGCCAGCCGGAATTTCGCGACCTGCTGAAATCGCCGGAACTGGAGCAGCTTCGCCAGCGGGTGATCGCCACCCATCATCTGGAACCGATGATGCGGCGGGAGGTCGAACCCTATATACTGCACCGCCTGTCGCTGGCCGGATGGCAGGGCGATCCGCAATTCACGCCGGAGGCTTTCGCCGCCATCTATGCCGCGACCGGCGGCGTGCCGCGCCGGATCAACGTGCTGGTCAGCCGCGTGCTGCTGCTGGGTGCGCTCGACCAGCTTTCGGTGATCGATGCCGAAGTGGTCTATGCGGTGGTGAACGACATGGGCGCGGACGCGGACGTAACGCCGGAACCGATGGCGCGCAGCGTGCTGGACGATGCCGGGGAACTGGCGGACATGCCTGCTGCCGTGCCGTTCGCGGCCGACCCCGGGGTTTCCGACGAGGTTGCGTCCTTGCGCGCCGAGGTGGAGGCGCTGCGGGCCGCCAGCCCCGGGCCGGCCACGGACCTGCTCGACGAGATCGCTTCCCTGCGGGCGGAGATCGACACGCTTCGGGCCGAGAACGACTTTGCCCGCAGCGCGCCGAGCGTCGATCCCGAAGCGCTGAAGGACTGCTTCGCCCTTGTCGAGGAACGGCTTTCCACGCTGGAGTTCCGCGTGACGGAGCAGGACACGGCACTGCGCCGGGTGCTGACGCTGCTGGTCGAATGGGTCGAGCGCGAGGAAAGGCTGGGCGAAACGCAGCAAAGCGCCGCCGCCTGACGGACCCATGCTGAACGCCCTATCCGTCGATGTCGAGGACTGGTTCCAGGTCGGCGCTTTCGAGCGCACGATCCGGCGCGAGGATTGGGCGGGCCTGACCCATCGCGTCGAGCGCAACACCGATGCGGTGCTGGCGCTGTTCGAGGAGGCGGGGGTCAGCGCGACCTTCTTCACGCTTGGCTGGGTGGCGGAGCGCTATCCGGCGCTGATGCGGCGCATCAGCGCGGCGGGGCATGAGGTCGCCAGCCATGGCTATGACCATAAGCGGGTCTTCACCTTCGACGGGGCGCAGTTCCGCGCCGACCTGCGCCGGTCGCGGGCGATCCTGGAGGATGCGACCGGCCAGGCGGTGACGGGCTATCGCGCGCCCAGCTTTTCCATCGACCGGCGCAACCCCTGGGCGCATGAAGTGCTGGCGGAGGAAGGCTATGCCTATTCCAGCAGCGTCGCGCCGATCCGGCACGATCATTACGGATGGCCTGAAACGCCGCGCTTCGCCTGGCGGCCGGTCAAGGGATCGCCGCTGGTCGAACTGCCCGTGACCACCGCAAGGTTTGCGGGGCGAACGCTGGCGGCAGGCGGCGGCGGCTTCTTCCGGCTGCTGCCCTATGGTTTTTCGCGCTGGGCGATCCGGCAGGTGAACCAGCGGGATGGGCGGCCGGCGATCATCTATTTCCATCCGTGGGAGATCGACCCCGGCCAGCCGCGCGTCGAGGGGGCGCCGTTGCGCTCACGGGTGCGGCATTACAGCAATCTGTCGGTCATGGCGGCCAAGCTGCGTCGTCTGACGCGGGACTTTTCATGGACCCGCGTGGACGCGCTGGCGGCGCAGGAAGCGGAGCGGGCGGCATGATGGCGGGGGAAATGCTCGTCACCGCGCTGGACCTCGACGATCCGGCGCAGCGGAGCGCGGCGGATAAATTCGTGATGGCGCATCCGGCGGGGACGCCCTTCCACCGGCCGGCCTGGTTGACGGGCGTGGAGCGAGGGACCGGCAATCGGGCGCACATGCTGGCCGCCGTGGCGCCTTCGGGGGAGATGGCCGGGCTGCTGCCGCTGCATCATGTGAAAAGCGCCCTGTTCGGGCAGGCTCTGGTGTCGTCGGGCTTTGCCGTCGACGGCGGGATTCTCGCCAGCGATCCGGCGGCGGTGCCTGCTCTGGCCGCAGCCTGCGAGGGCATGGCGCGGGACGGCGGCATCGCCTCGGTCGAAATCCGTGGCGGTCCGGCGCCGGGCAAGGGCTGGGCGCTGCATGAGGGCAGCCATCTGGGCTTTGCGCGCCCTATCGCGGCGGATGATGAGGCGGAACTGCTCGCCGTGCCGCGCAAGCACCGGGCGGAGTTGCGCAAGGCGCTGGCCAATGACGCGCTGCGCGTCGAGATCGGGCGGGAGGCGCGGCATCGACAGGCGCATTACCGCGTCTATTCGGAAAGCGTGCGCAATCTCGGCACGCCGGTCTTCCCGGCACGGCTGTTCCGCGAAGTGCTGGCGGCCTTTGCCGAGGAAGCGGACATATTGGCGGTCTATGAGGGGGAACGGCCGGTTTCGGCGGTGCTGACCCTCTATCATCAGGGGCGGGTCATGCCCTTCTGGGGCGGCGGCATTGCGGATGCGCGGCCGCTGCGGTCGAACGAACTCATGTATTTCCGGCTGATGGGTCATGGCCGGGCGCGGGGCATGCGCGTCTTCGACTTCGGCCGTTCCAAGACAGGCAGCGGACAGGCGGCGTGGAAGAAGAGCTTCGGCTTCGACCCCGTGCCCCTTTCCTATCATAGCTGGTCGGCCACGGGCGAGCGGCGGGACATCGATCCCAACAGCCCGCACTATCAACGGCGGATCGACCTCTGGAAGAAGCTGCCCCTGCCGGTTGCGAACCTCATCGGACCGCTCATCGCGCGGGGGCTGGGGTGAGGGGGGACATCCTCTTCCTCTGCCATCGCATCCCCTTTCCGCCGGATCGGGGCGACAAGATCCGGTCCTATCATCTGCTGGAGCGGATGGCGGAGGTCGCGCCCGTCCATGTCGGCTGCTTTGCCGACGATGCGCGGGACATGGGCTTTGCCCCCGACATGGCGAAGCTGACCGCCAGCCAGTGCGTGCTGATGCGCGACCGCTCGCGCATCATGGCGGGCCTCAAAGGGCTGGCGAAGGGGCAGCCCCTGCTGGTGTCGCTGTTCGATCATCCCGATCTGCATCGCTGGGTCGCGAAGACGCTGGCGGAACGGCCCATCGCGGCGGTCGTCACCTATTCGGCGCAGATGGCGCATTTCGTGCCCATGCTGCCGGACGGGGTGCGCTTCGTCATGGATTTCGTGGATTTCGATTCGGCCAAATATGCCGCTTATGGCGCGCAGGGCTCCGGCCCCATGGCCTGGATCAACCGGCGCGAAGGGCGCATGCTGCTGGACTTCGAGCGGAAGGTGGCTGAACGGGCCGACCTCTGCGCCTTTGTGAGCGAGGCGGAGGCGGCGCTGTTCCGGCGCGAAAGCGGGCTGGGCCCCGATAGAATCGTTGGCATCGACAATGGCGTCGCGCTGGACTTTTTCGATCCCTCGGCGGATTTCCCCGCCGTGGATCGGCCGGACGGGCGGCTGCTCGTCTTCACCGGCCAGATGGACTATCGGCCCAATGTCGAGGCGGTTGAGAGCTTTGCCCGCGAAACCCTGCCCGCGATCCGTGCCCGCTGTCCGCAGGCGCTTTTCGCCATTGTCGGCCGCAATCCCACGAAATCGGTGCAGGCGCTGGCGGCTTTGCCGGGCGTGATCGTGACCGGAGCCGTGCCCGATGTCCGCGGCTGGCTGGCGGCGGCGGACGTGGTGGTGGCGCCGCTGCGGATCGCGCGGGGTATCCAGAACAAGCTGCTGGAGGCGATGGCCATGGCGCGGCCCGTCGTCGCCTCCCCCCAAGCCGCCGAAGGGATCGACGCCCGCGATGGCGAGCACCTGCTGATCGCCGCCGACCCGGGGCAGGAGGCGGAGACGCTTCTTGCGCTGCTCGCCGATCCAACCCGCGCCGCGTGCCTTGGCCATGCGGCGCGATCCCGGATGGAGGAGCGCTACCGCTGGTCCGCGACGCTGGCGAAGCTGCCGGACATGCTGTTCGGATCGCCGGCCGCCGCCGACATGAGGGCCGCGTGATGGAAGGCGCGCTTCCCATGCGGCCGGAGGTGAAGCTGTCCGGCTGGCGCGGTCATCTGACGGCGTTCGCCATCATCGCCGGCACGATCCTGGCGCTGTTCCACCGCGACCTGCTGGGCATGATGGCGATCTGGTGGAACGCCTCGACCTATGGCCATTGTCTGTTCGTGCCGTTTCTTGTCGCATGGCTGGTGCAGCAGCGTTTGCCCGGCCTGCGCCGGCTGGAGCCATCCGCCTGGGCGCCCGGGCTTGTCTGGCTGGGGCTGGGCGCTTTCGCCTGGATGCTGGGCGCGGCGGCGGGCGTGGCCGTGCTGCGGCATGGCGCGCTGATCCTGATGTTGCAGGGTTCGGTCATCGCGCTGCTGGGACCGGCCGTGGCGCGGGCGCTGCTCTTTCCGCTGTTCTACGCCTTCTTCATGGTGCCCTTCGGGGAGGAGATCGTCGCGCCCCTGCAACTGGTGACGGCGCATATCAGCATGATCCTGCTCGGCCTGACCGGCATTCCCGCGCAGATGCAGGGCATCTTCATCACCACGCCCAATGGCTATTTCGAGGTGGCGGAGGCCTGTTCCGGCGCGAAGTTCGTGATCGCCATGACGGCCTATGGCCTGCTCGTCTGCAATGTCTGCTTCACCAGCTGGAAGCGGCGGGTGGCCTTCATGATCGGCGCGCTTTCGCTATCGATATTGGCGAACGGCGTGCGCGCCTTCGCCACCATCTTCGTCGCGGAAGTGACCACCATCGATGCGGCGGCGGGCTTCGATCATGTGGTCTATGGCTGGCTGTTCTTCGCCGTCATCATGATCGTGGTGATGGCGATGGCCTGGCCCTTTTTCGACCGGCAGCCCGGCGATCCCTGGTTCGATCCCGAACATCTGCGCCATGAAGGCCATGCTTCGCCGGGCGCCGTCGCGGGCGGCGCGCTGGCGATGATCGTGGCCGCGCCCCTGTGGCTGGCGGCGAGCGCGGCGGTGGGCCAGCCTCTGCCCGGCGCACCCGCCATGCCGCAGGTGAAGGGCTGGGTCCGAAGCGACGAACCGCCGCTCCCGCTCTGGCGGCCGCGCTTCGACGGCGCCGATTATCTGGCCATGGCGAGATACCGCAATGCGGAGGGACAGGTGGTCGATCTCGCCATTGCGACCTTCGACCGGCAGGATGAGGGGCGCGAACTGGTCGGCTTCGGTCAGGGCGCGGCGGGCACCGACAGCGGATGGACCTGGTCGCAGCCCGCCGCCGCGCCCGAAAATGCGCGCGGCGAGCAGATCACCGGCCCCGGCCGGCTGGTGCGCCATGTCGTCAGCTTCTATGCCGTCGGCAAGGGCCAGCCCACCGGCAGCGCCCATCTCGTCAAGCTGGAGACGATGAAGGCGCGCCTGTTGGGCACTGACCAGCGCGCCGCCGCCATCATGGTTTCGGCAGAGGAACGGGCAGGCCGCCCTTCGGACGCCGCCATCGCCGCCTTCCTCCATGATCTGGGCGATGTGAAGGATTTGGCTGACCGCAGCCTACGAACCCGCTAAGACCCTTCGAATGTGCGGAATTGCGGGCATTTTCCACCTTGAAACGGCCAAGCCGGTCGATCCGGCGCGGGTCGGGCTGATGCTGGACGCCATGCCGTGGCGCGGGCCGGACGACAGCGGCATCTGGACCGCGCCCGGCGTCGGGCTGGGCCATCTGCGCCTCTCGATCATCGATCTGGGCAGCGGCGCGCAGCCCATGTTGACGGAGGATGACAGCCTGGCCGTCGTCTTCAACGGCGAAATCTATAATTTTCGGGAAGTCCGCACGGAACTGGAGGCCAAGGGCCACGTCTTCCGCACGCATAGCGATACGGAGGTCATCCTGCACGGCTATCGCCAATGGGGCGAGGCCTGCGTAGAGAAGTTCAACGGCATGTTCGCCTTCGCCCTGTTCGACGCGCGGGCGCAGGCGCTCTGGCTGGTGCGCGACCGGCTGGGGGTGAAGCCGCTCCATTATGCGCTGCTGTCCGACGGCAGCCTGATCTTCGGTTCGGAACTGAAGAGCCTGCTCGCCCATCCCCTTTTGCGGCGTGCGCCGGACCTGTCGGCGGTCGAGGATTATCTCGCTTACGGCTATGTGCCCGACGACGCCTGCCTGGTCGCAGGCGTGCGCAAGCTCGGCGCGGGCGAGACGCTGCGCATCGTGCGCGGGCGGCCCCTGCCGCAGCCGCAGCGCTATTGGGACGTCAGCTTCGCCGACCGCAGCAGGGCGAAGCCGGAGGCGCTGGAGGAGGAACTGGTCGCGCTGATGCGACAGGCGGTCCGATCCCGGATGGTGGCGGACGTGCCGCTGGGCGCCTTCCTGTCGGGCGGAGTGGACAGCAGCAGCGTCGTTGCGCTGATGGCGGAGGCGTCGAAACAGGCGGTCAAGACCTGCACCATCGGCTTCGACGTCAGGGAACTGGACGAGACCGCCTATGCCGACAGGGTGGCGCGGCGCTTCGCCACCGACCATCGCACCCGCATCGTATCGCCCGATGATTATGGGCTGATCGACACGCTGGCGCTCCATTTCGACGAACCCTTTGCCGATGCTTCCGCGCTGCCGACCTACCGGGTGTGCGAACTGGCGCGGGAGCAGGTGACGGTCGCGCTCTCCGGAGACGGCGCGGACGAGGCCTTTGCCGGCTATCGGCGGCATCGGTTCCAGATGCAGGGCGAAAGGCTGCGCTCGCTGATCCCGGCTTCGGTGCGGCAACCGCTGTTCGGGACTTTGGGCCGCTGGTATCCCAAGGCCGACTGGGCGCCCCGCCCCCTGCGCGCGAAATCGACCCTGCTCGAACTGGCGGGGGAGGGCGGGGAAGCCTATGCCGCATCGGTCGGCGTGACGCCCCATGCGCTGCGGCAGCGGATGTTCAGCCAGGACATGAAGACCCGGCTCGGCGCCTATCGGGCGGAAGATCGCTATATCAGGACCATGGCGGAGGCGCCCGCGCGCGATCCGCTGGACCGGGCGCAATATGCCGACATTCGCATATGGCTGCCGGGCGACATCCTGACCAAGACCGACCGGATGAGCATGGCCGTCAGCCTGGAGGCGCGGGAGCCCCTGCTCGACCACCGGCTGGTCGAGTTCGCCGCGCGGCTCCCCGTGGCGCAACGGATTCGCGGGAACAGCGGCAAATATCTGATGAAGAAGGCGATGGAGCCTTTCCTGCCGCAGGACATACTCTACCGCCCGAAAATGGGCTTCGTGACCCCGATCAGCGCCTGGTTCCGTGGACCCTTGGCCGGGGAGGCGACAGCGATCGCCGGAGGATCTGCATTGGCGAAGACCGGCTGGTTCGACGCGAAGATGCTGGGCAAGATCGCGGCGGATCACAAGGCCGGGCTGGCCGATCATGGGCGGCTGCTGTGGCAGTTGCTGATGCTCGACAAGGCTTTGGGAAGGTTGTTTGCGCTTTGATCCGGACGATGCACGCCCCTGCGAAGGCAGGAGCCCGATCGCAAGGTCAGAGCCGGGTTCCCGCCTTCGCAGGAACCCGTTGATCTCCATTCAAACTCTTGAAAGCTGCTCCGACCAGTGCCAACGGAGCGGACACGCCAAGCTGATCAGGGTCCATAAGTGACAGTCTCCAAGGAAATATTGCGGGTGCGCCTGTACCTGCTGTGTCTGCTGGGGGACATGGCGGGGCTTTTCCTGTCCTTTCTGCTCGCCAATTATCTGGTGCTGGGCGCATGGCTGGGCGAACCGGGCAAGCCGCACGGCATCGTCATGTTCGCGATGATCGCGCCGCTTTACGTGCTGCTCGGCGTGCAGGGGGGCGCCTATGGCATCCATATGCTGGAGGATCTGCGGCGCGGCATTTTCCGGGGGTTGATGGCGCTGGCGCAGGCGGCGATGCTGATGCTGCTGATCGTCTATCTGGGGAAGATCGCGGAACAGCTTTCGCGTCTGACCTTCATCGTCGGCCTGGGCATTTCGGCAGTTGGCGTGGCTGCCGTCCGACTCGCCATCGGGCGGCTCGGCGCGCATCTGCTGGGCGAGGTGCCGCATCTGACCGTGGTCATCATGGACGGCGTGACCATCGACACCGGCCCGCACATGCATGTGATCGAGGCTGGGGCAGCCGGCCTGCAGCCCAAGGGGCATGATGCGGACATGGCGGCGCGGCTCGCCGCCGCCGTGGGCATGGCGGAACGGGTGATCGTCGCCTGCCCGATGGAGCGGATGGACGACTGGTCGGTGGCGCTAAAGTCCCTGTCGGCGCGGGGCGAGATCGTCGTGCCGGAACTGCTGCGCTTCGCCCCGGCGCGGGTGGACGAGTTCGACGGTCAGCCGACGATCATCGTCGCGGGCGGGCCGTTCCAGTTCCGCGACCGCCTGATCAAGCGATTCTTCGACATCGTCGTCGCGACGGCGGCCACCATCGCGCTTTCCCCGGTGCTGATCGCGGCGGCGCTGGCGGTGAAGCTGACCAGTCCCGGCCCGATCATCTTCCGCCAGCCGCGCATCGGCCGCGACGCCCGGCCGTTCAACATCTATAAATTCCGTTCCATGCGGACGGAGGCGAGCGACCGGAAGGCCGACAAGCTGACGGCGCGCGATGACGATCGGGTGACGGCTGTGGGCCGTTTCCTGCGCAAGACCAGCATCGATGAGCTGCCGCAACTGTTCAACGTGCTGCGCGGCGACATGAGCATCGTCGGCCCGCGCCCCCATGCGGCCGCCGCGAAGGCCGGCGACCGCCTCTATTGGGAGGTGGACGAGCGCTATTGGGAGCGGCATTGCATCAAGCCGGGCATGACCGGACTGGCGCAGGTGCGCGGCCATCGCGGATCGACCGACCATCATCAGGACCTGATCGACCGGCTCCAGTCGGACCTGGAATATGTCACCAAATGGTCGATCTGGCGCGACCTGCGCATCATCGTCGCGACCATCGGCGTGCTCGTGCACCACAAGGCCTATTGAGGGATGGGCCTGTTGACGGACAGCATCGACCTGATCGCGGCCCTGGCGCTGCTGCTCTCGCTGGTGGCGGTGGCTTGGCCGTTTCTCTTCTACCCCCTGATCCTGCGCCTGCTGCCGACAAAGGCGGAGCAGCCGGCCGCTGGGCCGCCGCCATCCGCATCGCTGCTCTTCTGCGCTTATAATGAGGCAGCGGCGATGCCGGAAAAACTGGCCAATCTGGCGATGTTGAAGGCGCGCCATCCGGCGCTGGAAATACTGGCCTTCGACGACGGCTCGTCGGACGAGACGGCCGCGCTGATCGAAGCGCGGGGCGATCTGGTGACGCTGCTGCGCGGGCCGGGGCGCAGCGGCAAGGCGCATGGCATGAAGCTGCTGGCGGCGCGGGCGCAGGGCGATGTGCTGATCTTCACCGACGCCAATGTGATGCTGGACCCCGACGCCATCGACAATCTGCTGGCGCGCTATGCCGACCCGGACATCGGGGGCGTGCTGGGGTCCCTGCATTATATGGGGGACGGGGAAAGCGCCACAGCCTCGGTCGGGTCGCTCTACTGGCGGATCGAGGAACGGTTGAAGGACGAGGAATCGCGCACCGGCAATGTGCTGGGGGCCGACGGGTCGATCTTCTCCATCCGCCGGGCGCTCTATCCGGACTTTCCCGACAGCGTGCTGGACGATCTGACGGTGTCGATGGCGGTGGTCTTCGCCGGCAAGCGGCTGGTGAAGGCGAAGGACGTGATCGCCCGGGAGCGGCTGGTGGCGGCGCGTGGCGACGAATATCGGCGCAAGGTCCGCATCGCCGCCCGCGCCTGGCATACGCACAGCCATTTGCGGCCGCAATTGCGACGGATGCGCGGGGTCGACAGGTTCAAATATGCCTCGCGCAAGATCGTGCGATGGTTCGGCGGTCTCTTCATACTGACGGGGATCGTCGCGGCGGGGACGCTGGCGATGCGGATTTCCCCGATGCTCTACATGGTTGGCGGGCTGACCGGAGTATTCATCCTGTGGCGCGGGCTGCGGTCCAGGGGCGGACCCTTCGCGGCGGCGGTGGACATCGTACTCGCCTATTTCGCGACCTTGCAGGGCGTGGCCAAGGCGATGACGGGGCGAACCGTGACTATCTGGAACCCCGCCAAGTCGCGCTGATTCCCGCCTTTGCGGGATATCGGGCCTGATGGGCCACGCACAACGGAATCGCTCGCCAAAGCGGCGGCATATTGTATAGGCCGGTGCCAACTGCTTTTTGGAGCCAAGGCGTGATCACTTTCCAGCGGGTGGCGAAAGCCGCCGGCAAGCATCTGACCCGGACAATGCTGGCCGTGCGCAAGGCCATGGGCGCGCGGGCGAACCGGGCCTGCCCGGCCTGTGGGCAGGCGGTGGTGGGGTTTTTCCGCTATGGCGACAATGCCGAATGGGGCTGTCCGAACTGCGGCGCTTCCCCGCGCGAACGGTTGATGAACCATCTGATCGCGGGCCATGTGCTGACCGTGCCGGAACAGGGCGCGGTGCTGCACATGGCGCCCAATGAAGGCAGCCTGGTGCGCCGCTTCTCCACCGCCGCTGACTATACCCCCGCCGATCTCGATCCCGGCCGCTACCATGTGCCGAACATGCGGCGCGTCGACCTGATGGCGCTCGATGCCAGCGACCGCTACGACCTTTTCTATGCCAGCCATGTGATGGAGCATGTGCCGGACGATCATGCCGTGCTGCGCAACATCCATCGCGCGCTGAAGCCCGGCGGCGAAGCCTGGCTGATCGTCCCATTATGGGACAGGCCGACCGAGGATGGCAGCTTCGACATGCCTCCGCGCGAACGCGAACGGCGTTTCGGCCAATGGGACCATGTGCGCCAATATGGCCCGGATTTTGCCGACCGCATCCGGGCCGCCGGCTTCGATCTGGAGGAGATCGACGCCAGCGCCATCGACGCCGATACCCGGCATTATTTTGCGCTGGACGACAGGCTGTTCCGCGCGCGCAAGCCGCTCGCGACCGGCGCCCGGTGAGCATGCCGCCCGGCAGCGCGCTTGCCCGGATGGAGGGGTCGGCGCGCATCCTTGCCCTGATCAAGCTCGCCAATGTCGCGCTGACCCTGATCTGGGGCTTTGCCGTCACCTATGTGTTCGTGCGCGCCCTGCCGCTGCGCGAGTTCCAGTCCTTCCTGCTGCTGGTGGCGTTCGGCAATTTCACCATCTCCGCCGAGTTCGGCCTGACGAGTATCGTCTATGCGCGGCTGCGGCGGCATTGGTTGGGGAATTTGGGGCCGGCGAATTTGGGGCCGGGGAATTCAGGACCGGGCCAGGACGGGGCGGGCGGATTCCGGCTGGAGGAAATGGGCGTCCTGTTCCTGTTCCTTGGCCTGCTGATCGTCGGCGGCCTGGCGATCCTGTCGGTTTCACTGGCGGCGGGCGGATTGCGCACGGGCATGCCGCTGCTGTTCCTGCTCTTCTTCCTCTCCGCCTGTCTCAACCTGCCCGCGCTGCTCACCAAAAGGGCGCTTGCGGCGGTGGACGGCAATTTCCTCTGGGAAGCGCTGGATTGCCTGCGCCGGGTGATGACCATCGCGCTGCTGCTGTTCATCCTGCAAGGACTGGACCCGCGCGTCTCCGTCGCCCTGCAACTTTGCGTGAGTGCGGCGGTGATCGGCTATGCCATCGCCCTGGTGCATCGGCGCCTCGGCATGGAGGCGCGGCACTGGCTGTCCTTCAGGGTTGGTGGCGGCCATGTCAGGCGCCATTATCTGCGGGACATCGGCGCATCGGCTGCCTTCACCATTTCCGAAATCCTCGCCTATAACGCGCCTTATTTCACCATCGCCGCCGCGACCCATGACGCGCGGCCGATGTTGATCTTCGACTTTTTCTTCAAGATGTCCCGCTCGCTTTCCATGCTCGTCAGGGCGACCGTGGAGGCGGCCTTGCCCCGGATCACCCGCGCTTTTCATGCGGGCGACGGGGTAAGGCTGCGTCAGTTGATGGTGCGGGCGCTTGGCGCGGCGCTTTTCTTCGCGCTCGCCGCTTCGGCGGCCTTGCTGCTGCTGGGTGAATGGCTGTTCGCAAAGCTGTTCGACGGCCGCGCGGCGATCGACCGGATCGACCTGCTGCTGATCGGCGGGGCGCTGCTCGCGCTCGCCCTGATCTGCGTGTCCGTCTATGTGCAGGGCGCGCTGGGACGGTTCACGCTGCTGCTCGGCCGATCCTTGCCCTTCCTCGCCGGTTCGCTGCTCAGCGTGCCGCTGGCCCGGATATTCGCGCCTGAGCGGTTCGACCTGCTGTTCCTGATCCTCTACACGCTGACCCTGTTCGCCACCGCATTCATCCACGGCCTTTCCCTGCGCCAGTTGATGGGGAAGCGCGCATGAAGGTCGCGATGTGCGATCCGTCGCTCTTCACCGGCCGCTATGACGACAGCCTTTGCGCGGCTATGGCGGCAGAGGGCGTGGACGTCACCCTGCTCGGTCGACCGATGCGGGAGACGGATGCCATCGTGCCGCAGGGCTATCGCTATGAGCCGCGCTTCTTCCGCCGGAGCGAGACCCTGCGCCAGCGCATCGGTGAAGGTCGGGTCTTCCGCCTGCTCAAGGCCGCAGAATATGGACTCAGCTGCGCGCTGGGCGACCTCGCCCCACTGGCCAGGGCCGATGTGGCGCACATGCAATGGCTGCCGCTTGCGCCCGCCGACCGGATCATGTTGCGGCGGTTGAAGGGCAGGACCGCGCTGGTCCATACCGTGCACAATGCCGATGCCTATCATGCCGACGCCGGGGTGCAGGGCAGGGGCTATCGCGGCCTGCTCGACATGTTCGACGCGCTGATCGTCCATGGCGGGACGACGCGGACCGCGCTGGAACGGCAGGGCATCGATCCGAAACGCATCCATGTGACGCGGCATCCGCCGATGCGACTTGCGACGGCGGGGACGGAGGATCTGGCGCAGGTGCCCGACGCTGTCCTGCCGCGCCTGCTCTTCTTCGGCACGATCCGCCCCTATAAGGGCGTCGACCTGCTGCTCCAGGCATGCCTGTCGCTCTGGAGCGCCGGGCATCGTTTCGAACTGGTGCTGGCGGGCAAGCCGTTCATGGACATCGCCCCGCTGCTCGACAGCGTCCATGCCGCCGGCTTTGGCGAGCGGCTGATCGCCGATCTCGCTTTCCTGACCGAACAACGGCTCGACGCCCATATGGCGAAGGCGGACATATTGGTCTTCCCCTATCGGCATATCGACAGCAGCGGCGCTTTCCTGTCGGCCCTGCACCATGGCAAGGCGATGGTCACGTCGGACGCGGGCATGTTCGCCGGCCTGCCGGAGGAAGTCGCCGTCAGGACCCCGGCGGGAAATGCACCCGCGCTTGCGCAAGCCCTCTTGCCCCTCGTAGAAAGCGCGGCCATCAGGCAGGCTTTGGGAGCGCGCGCGCGCACCTATGGAGATTCAATGGGCAATTGGAAGGACATGGCGCTGGCCACCATCGCCATCTACCGCAGCGTGACCGGGAAATGAGCCGCCATGTCCGGGAACTGCGCGACCGGGCGCTGGCGGTGCGGCTGGCGCTGGCGGGGCGGGTGCATCAATATCCGGAAATCCAGGCGCTGCGCCGTTTCCTGAGCGCCTTTGCGGTCGATTGCGTGTTCGATGTCGGCGCCAACCGGGGCCAATATGCGACGATGCTGCGCAAGGATGCGGGCTTCGACGGCACGATATTGTCCTTCGAGCCCAATCCGGACATCTTCTCCGAACTGGAACGGAATGCCTCGTCCGACCGTCAATGGCATGTGTTCAACATGGCCCTGTCGGATTTCGACGGCATGGCGAGCTTCAACATCATGGCGGCCGACCAGTTCAGTTCGCTGAAGACGCCGTCCGGGGAACAGGACGCGATCTTCGTCGAACGCAACAGGGTGACGCGCTCGGTCGACATGCAATGCCGCCGGTTGGAAAGCCTGCTGCCCGAACTGAAGCGCGCCCATGGCTTCACCCGACCCTTTCTCAAGATGGATACGCAGGGGCATGACCTGTCCGTCTGCGAAGGCGCAGGCGATGCGCTCCACGACATGGCGGGGGTGCAGACCGAACTCGGTGTCCGGCCGATCTATGAAGGCGGGACCGGCTATCGCGCGATGATCGACTGGCTGGCGGAGCATGGCTTCGTCCCCTCCGCCTTCTTCGCCAACAATAAGGGGCATTTCCCCCTGCTGGTCGAGATGGACGGCATTTTCGTCAATCGGGCGCTGCTGCCGCAGGAAGGCTGATGTTCAATCGGTTGCGCCCCATCAGTGCCACCCGTCTGCTCCTTGCGGGCGCGATCGGGCTGACGCTCTGGCTGGGCGCGACCTTCCTCTGGCATGTGACCTACCGGCAGGGCATCAGCCTGGCGGTCATCCTGTTCCTCGATCAGGATTTTCCGGCGCTTCTGGGCGCATTGCTGCTGCTGACGCTGGCCGCCCCCTTTGCGGAGGGTCTGGGCTGGCGCCTGCCTATGCCGCGCGCGCGCATAATGGTGCCGCTGGTGCTGCTGTTCGGCCTGATCGCCTGGGCGGGCCATTACTGGCTGTTCCAGGACTATTCCATCTCCCGCGACGAGGAGGTCGCCCGCTTCGCCGCCGCCTATATGCGGGAGGGTTTCCTGGCCCGCCCGATCCCGATGGAGTGGGAGGCCTATCGCCGGGCGATCATGCCCGAATTTTTCTCTCCCTTCGGCGCGGCGGATTATTGGACCGCGGCCTATCTGCCGGTGAACAGCGCGATCCAGGCGCTGTTCTGGCAATTGGGCGACCCGAATCTGGCCGGGCCGGTGCTGCTGATGGCGGGGCTGTTCGCGCTGTGGCGGGTGGCGCTGCACCTTTTCCCCGACAGGCCCGACGCGGTCTGGGTGACGATGCTGCTGGGCCTGTCTTCGGCACAGCTCTGGGTCACGGCGATGACGCCCTACGCCATGACCGGGCATTTCGCGCTCAACATGATCTGGCTGGCGCTGGTGCTGCGCGGCGGGCTGATCGGGCATCTGAGCGCCGGGGTAGTCGCGCTGGCGGCGGCGGGGCTGCACCAATGGCATTTCCCGCCGATCTTCATCGCGCCCTTCATTCTCTGGATGCTGCTTGGGAAACGGTGGAAGGTCGCGATCTTCCACATCCTCGTGCTGGCTGCCATCGTCATAGTCTGGGCGAAGCTATGGCCGGCCTTCCTGACGCATGTGCTGGGGCAGCCGACCGACGTGCGTCCTTCCGCAGGCGTGGCGGACAAGGTGGGCAGCCTGTTCGAGCGGTTGGGCGACCGCTGGCAGCCGCTGGTGAATCTCAGCCGCTTTGCCGCCTGGAACAATATATTGATGGTGCCGCTGGCGACGCTGGGCGTCTTCGCGATGCGCTGGCGCAAGGCGATCCGGGGGCAGGAGATCGCGCTGCCGCTGGCGCTCGGCTGCTTCGCCGGATGCGCCCTCGCCCTGGCGCAGGGCTATGGCTGGGGCTATCGCTACGCCCATGGCTTCATCGGGCCTTTCTGCCTGCTGGCGGGCCTTGGCTGGGCGCGTTTCCGGACCGGCGCCATGCGCCCCATGTTCCTGGGCGCGGCCATAACATTGCTCAGCAGCGCCTTTCTCGTGTGGCGGACGCACGGCTTCGTTGCGCCCTATGCCGCAAGCCACAGGATGATCGACGCTTCCAGGGCCGATGTCGTGCTGGTCGACCCGCGCGGCGGGCTTTACGTGACGGACCTGGTGCGGGGACGCAACGGCGTGCCGGGCAAGCCGATGGTGATGAACCTCGGCATGCTGACGCTCGAGCAGGTGGACAATCTCTGCAGGAATTATGTGGTGGAGCTGTTCGACCGCGCGGAGTTCCGGCCCCTTGGCGTACCGCTGGCGCGATGGAATCTGGGGCGCATGGACGCGCTGCGGGCGCATATGAAGGAAGAGGGCTGCGACAAGCCGGTCCAGCCGCCGCTGCCGGAGACGGAGGAAGAAGCGTTCAACGCGGCGGGGGCTGTGCTTTGATCCTGTCGTCGTCCCAGCATTGAGCGGCCAGCATTGAGTGGCCAGCATTGAGCGGCCAGCATTGAACGGCCGGCATTGAACGGGATGACGCCATGTTGGCCGCCGCTACTGCCCCTTCACATAGACCCGCTTGCCGCCGATCCACGTCTCCAGCACTTGCGTCCCGCGAATCTCGACCGGGCTTGACGTGGAAATATCCCGGTCGATCAGCAGGAAATCCGCCCGCTGCCCCGGCACCAGACTGCCGAAGCGCTTTTCCGCGAAGCCCGCATAGGCTGCCGTCCTGGTGAAACCGTCCAGCGCCGCCTCGAAGCTTACCCGCTGTTCCGGCATCCATCCGCCCGCCGGCTGCCCCGATGCATCTTCCCGCGTCATGGCGGCGGCGATGCCGGGGAAGGGATTGGGGCTTTCCACCGGCACATCCGACCCGAAGGCCAGCGGCACGCGATTGTCCAGCATCGCCTTCCACGCATAGGCGCCCTTCAGCCGCGCCTCGCCCAGCCGCGCCGTGGCCATGCGCCAGTCGGAGGTCTGATGCACCGGTTGCATCGACGCGACGATGCCATATTGCCCGAAGCGCGGCAGTTCCGCCGGATCGACGATCTGCGCATGCTCGATGCGCCAGCGCCGGTCGCCCTTGTAGGTTTCGCTGAGTTCCTGCACCGCATCCAGCACTTCGCTGTTCGCCGCGTCGCCGATGGCGTGGACCGCGATCTGGAAATTGTCCATCGCCGCCCGGCTCATGATGTTGCGAAGCTGGGTGGACGGGATCATCGCCAGGCCGCGCTGCCCCGGCGCATCGGCATAGTCCGCCTTCAGCCAGGCCCCCCGCGATCCAAGCGCGCCATCCAGGATCAGCTTGACCCCGCCCATGCGCAGATGATCGTCATAGAGCCAGGGCGTCGGCTCAGGCCCGGCGATCAGCACCATATTCTCAAGGCCATAGGCGTAGGACATGATCCGCACCCGCAGCGCGCCGCGGTCCGCCGAACGGCGAAAGGCCTGCCAGTCGTCGATGCTGGTGCCCATGTCGGCAATGCCGGTAATGCCTTGCCGCAGCAGCGCCTGCTGCGCCTTCTCCAGCGCGATGTCGCGATCCTTGGGCGCCGGCGGGGGCACGACGCGCGTGATCAGATCCATCGCCTTGTCGACGAACACGCCCGCGGGCCTTCCCGCCGCCATTTCGATCCGGCCGCCGGGTGGCGCCTTGGTCGCCGCGGTGACGGCCGCCGCCTTGATCGCCAGCGAATTGGCCCAGCCCGCATGGCCGTCGACCCGTTCCAGCCAGACCGGAACGTCGCTGACCGCAGCATCCAGTTCAGCCGCCGTCGGAAAACGGCCCAGGCCCCAAAGCTCCTGATTCCAGCCCTTGCCGATGATCCATTTCCGGCCCGTATTGGCGGCGGCATAGGCCCTGATCTTCGCCTGCGCCTCCGCCAGCGATTTGGTTTCCGAAAGGTCCAGCGTGATCAGCGACAGGCCATAGCCCATCACATGCCCATGGGCGTCGATCAGCCCGGGGATCAGCGTCTTGCCGCCCGCGTCCAGCTTGAAGTCGGGGCGGCTGGGCTTTGCCTGCTCCGGCTCGTTCTTCTTCCGCTTCCGGGGGCGCGGCTGCTCCGGCTCCCGATAGCGGTCGGGCAACAGCTTATCCACCTTGCCCTCATCGTCGATGGTGAGCGCCCGGAAACGCACCACGCGGCCATTGGCATCCAGCGCGATGCCGTTCACATTGTCGATGATGCCCGAAGCCAGCGCAGGGACGGGCAGCGTCAGGGCAAGGGCGACGGCAATCCTGCATCCGTTCGCGCGGAGCTTGCCGCAGCGGCGCATTGTCCTTGGGTCAAGCCCGGGGCGGACGGCGCTGCTGGTCATGCCGGCCTTGTTCATGCCCGCGTGATCCGCCGAACGAGCGCGCTGGTGTCCTGCCGGTGGCCCCCCATGGCCTGCACGTCGGCATAGAATTGATCGATCAGCGCCGTCACCGGCAGGGTGGCGCCATTGGCCCGCGCTTCCTCCAGCGCCAGCCCCAGATCCTTGCGCATCCAATCCACCGCAAAGCCGAAATCGAAACTGTCCGCCGCCATCGTCTTCCAATGCTTGTCCATCTGCCAGCTTTGCGCCGCGCCGCCGGAAATCGCCTCGAACAATGTGTCGAGGTCCAGTTCAGCCGCCTGCGCGAACCGCAGCGCTTCGGCCAAGCCCTGCACAACGCCCGCGATGCAGATCTGGTTCACCATCTTGGCGGTCTGCCCCGCGCCTGCCTTCCCGACATGGACGATGCGCGGCGCATAGGCCTGCATGACGATCCGGGCGGCTGCGACCGCGGGCTCGCTGCCCCCGCACATGACTGCAAGGCTGCCCTTTTCCGCCCCGGCCTGACCGCCGGTCACCGGCGCGTCGACGCAATGCAGCCCCCGGCTCTCGCCCTCCACGAACAATTGCCGCGCGATCCGCGCCGACACCGTCGTATGGTCGATGAACAGGCCGCCCGGCTTCATCGAGCGAAAGGCGCCGTCGCGGCCCAGGGTGATCTGGCTCAGATCGTCGTCGGTGCCGACGCAACTGATGACGATCTCCGCATCCTCCGCGGCCTTGGCCGGGTTGATCGCGACCGCGCCGCCATAGGCCTCCGCCCAGCGCTTCGCCTTGCCGATGGAACGGTTGTAGACGGTCAGCTCATGCCCCGCCTTCGCCAGATGCCCCGCAATCGGGCCGCCCATGACGCCCAGGCCGATAAACGCGATTTTAGCCATATGCCTCGATCAGTTGGATGCGCGCCCGCAAGCCATAGGCAGAGTTTTCGGTCAGTGCCAGTTCCTTCCGAAGCAATTTTAAGCTAGGTGGCGCGCCATGAACACGCTGAGCAAGATAGAGAGCGCCGTGCCGCTGCCCATTTCCGTCGACGACATCCTCGCGGCGCGGGTGCGAATTTCCGGCTCCGTCGTGCATACGCCGACGCTGGTCAGCCAGACGCTGTCGGCCATGTTCGGCTGCAAAGTGTATCTGAAGTTCGAAAATCTCCAGTTCACCGCCGCCTATAAGGAACGCGGCGCGCTCAATCGCCTGCTCCAGCTGGATGAGGAGGCGAAGCGGAAGGGCGTGATCGGGGCTTCCGCGGGCAATCACGCGCAGGGCCTGGCCTATCACGGCAAGCGGCTGGGCGTGCCGGTCACCATCGTCATGCCCAACACCACGCCCACGGTGAAGGTCACGCAGACACAGGGTCATGGCGCCACGGTCGTCCAGTTCGGCGAGAAGTTCGACGATGCCTACGCCCATGCGCGGCTGCTGGAGGTCGAGCAGGGCCTGACCTTCGTCCATCCCTTCGACGAACCCGACATCATGGCGGGGCAGGGCACGGTCGCGCTGGAAATGCTGGAGGACGCGCCGGAGATCGACACGCTGATCGTGCCCATCGGCGGCGGCGGTCTGTTTTCGGGGGTGGCGACGGCGGCCAAGGCGATGAAGCCCGACATCAAGGTCTATGGTGTGCAGGCGGAGCTTTATCCGTCGATGTACGACTATATCAAGGGCGCCAACCTGCCCTGTGACGGCGATACGCTGGCGGAAGGCATTGCCGTCAGGGAACCGGGCGAACTCACCCGCCGCTTCGTCGAGCGGCTGGCGGACGATGTGCTGCTGGTCAGCGAGCGCCATCTGGAGGAAGCGGTGAGCCTGCTGCTCCAGATCGAGAAGACGGTGGTGGAGGGTGCGGGCGCCGCCGGCCTCGCGGCGCTGCTGACGCACAAGGAACTGTTTGCCGGGCGCAGCGTCGGGCTGATCCTGACCGGCGGCAATATCGATACGCGGCTGCTGGCCAATGTGCTGCTGCGCGACCTGGCGCGCTCGGGCCGGCTGGCGCGGCTGCGCATCATCCTGCAGGACCGGCCGGGCGCGCTGTTCCATGTGGCGCGGATCTTCGACCAGGAAGCGGTCAACATCCTCGAACTGTCGCACCAGCGGATCTTCACCAATCTTCCTGCCAAGGGCCTCAGCCTCGACGTGGAATGCGAGACGCGGGACGGCGCCCATCTGGAACGCCTGATCGCCGCCCTGCGGGCAGTGGGCTATGAGGTCGCACCGATCGAGGTCGCCTAGCCTGATTGAAGACTGCGCGAGCAGAAGGGTGGAAAGCGGACACCCATTTTATCCCTCTCCCTGGAGGGAGAGGGCTGCGCAGACTTGGCAGCTTGCTGCCTAGTCGTAGCTGGGTGAGGGGGTTGCAATCCAACGGATCGCACGGACCGCAGGCCCGCTCCCCTCTTCCAAATCAGCCTGGACTCCTTCGTCGCCAAGGCTTCCCGTCCTTCTCAAGGGAGAAGGAAGGTCTTGCACTGGCCACTTCCCGCAAAACCCGAAAATAAAGGGAGCCGGCGCGCAGTCCCATGCGCCGGCCCCCCATTTGCGTTGATGCCTTGCGACCCAAGGCTCTCAACGACTGCACCGTACAGACGGCGCAGCGATGCGTTATCCGTGCAGTTTCAGTGCCGTTTCCGCAACGCGCCGGCCCTGATAGCGTGCGCCCTCCAGTTCTTCCTCGCCGGGCTGGCGGCTGCCGTCGCTATCCGCCAGCGTGGTGGCGCCATAGGGTGATCCGCCGCGGACCTTGTCGACGCCCATCTGTCCGGCAAAGCCATAGTCCAGGCCGACGATCACCAGACCGAAATGCAACAGGTTGGTGATGATCGAGAACAGGGTGGTCTCCTGCCCGCCATGCTGGCTGGCCGTCGAGGTGAAAGCGCCGCCTACCTTGCCGTTCAGTGCACCGCGCGCCCAGAGGCCGCCTGCCTGGTCGAGGAAGGCCGCCATCTGGCTCGACATGCGGCCGAAACGGGTGCCGGTGCCGATGATGATCGCGTCATAATCCGCCAGCTCCGCGACAGTGGCGACCGGCGCTTCCTGATCGAGCTTGAAATGAGCGGCTTGCGCCACTTCCAGCGGCGCCGTCTCCGGCACGCGCTTGATGTCGACCTGCGCGCCGGCAGCCGCCGCGCCTTCCGCCACGGCCTTCGCCATCGTCTCGATGTGGCCGTAGGAGGAGTAGTAGAGAACCAGAACCTTTGCCATGAGTATCTCCATTTCGTCTAATGCATTGATCGTAAAAAGGTTTCGAAAAAATCGGCCGCCCGCGCAGAGGGAGGGGGGGAGAAGCGCGGGCGGCCTTTCGGCCCGTCCGGGGGAAGGGGACGGACCTTATTCGCTGTCCACCAGGACGATTTCGGCGTCCTCGATCGCCTTGATGGTGATGGGCGCGCCGCCGATGATCGCAGCGCCGTCACGCGCCTCGAAGATCTGGCCGTCGATCTCGATCCGGCCGGTCGCCGGAACCAGATAGAGATGACGTCCTTCGGCACTGTCGTAGGTCACGCTTTCGCCCGCCCTGAAGGTGCCGCCCAGCAGACGGGCGTCGGCGCGGATGCGCAGCGCTTCCACATCCTCGGCATGGCCGCTTGCCAGGACCAGCAGCTTGCCGGACCGGTCGCCCTTCGGAAAGGGCTTGGCGCCCCAGCTCGGCTGGCCGCCGCGACAGCGGGGCGTGACCCAGATCTGAAAGAGCGTCGTCGTCTCTTCTTCCAGATTATATTCGGCATGGCGGATGCCGGTGCCCGCGCTCATCACCTGGACGTCGCCGGCCTCGGTCCGGCCCCTGTTGCCCAGGCTGTCCTGATGGGTGATCGCGCCCTTGCGGACATAAGTGATGATCTCCATGTCCGCATGCGGATGCGGCGGAAAGCCGGAGCGGGGGCCGATTTCATCATCGTTCCAGACCCGGATCGCGCCCCAGTTCATGCGGGCGGGATCATGATAGTCCGCAAAGGAAAAATGGTGCCGCGCGTTCAGCCAGCCATGGTCGGCATGACCGAGGGACGCGAAGGGGCGGCGTTCGATGCGGCTCCCGACTGTCGTGCTCATATTCAGGCCTTTCGATTGCGATGCCGGAAGGTTCCGGCTTGCTTTCCGTCAATCTAGCGATCAGGATCGTTTCTTGAATAAGCAGCATTGAAACGGATTGTTTCCTTATGCGTCTTCCCGATTTCGAGGCATGGGCGATGTTCGCCGCCGTGGTCGAGCATCGCAGCTTCACCGACGCGGCCAAGGCGCTGAGCGTTTCCAAGGCCACCGTGTCCAAGGCGGTGACGCGGCTGGAGCAGCATCTGGATACCAGCCTGTTCAGCCGCACCAGCCGCCGTCTGGCCCTTACCGAAAGCGGCAAGCGGCTGGCCGAGCATGCGGCGCGCATCCTGTCGGAAGGGCAGGCGGCGGAGGAAGCGGCGAGGGACGAAACGGCCGAACTTTCCGGCACGGTCCGGCTGGGCGCGCCGATGACCTTCGGCCTGCTCCGCGTCGCTCCGCTGGTCGCCGAATTCACGAAGCAGAACCCGCAAGTGGACATCGACCTCCACCTGTCCGATGCGCGCATCGACCTCGTGGAAATGGGCCTGGATGCGACCATCCGCATTGCCGACATGCCGGACAGCTCGCTCCGCGCCCGGCGCCTGGCCGACGTCAAGCTGCATGTCGTGGCGTCGCCCGCCTATCTGGCGGAAAGGGGGCGCCCCACCCATCCGTCCGACCTCGGCAGCCATGATTGCCTCTGCTATTCCAATACCCCGACGCCCGACGTCTGGCGCTTTTCGGGCCCCGGCCAGCAGAATGTCGTGGTGCAGGTGCGCGCCCGGCTGACGGTCAACAGCGGAGAGGCGATGCTGCCTGCGCTGCGCACCGGCGTCGGCATTGCCCGGCTGCCCGATTTCATTGTCGGGGACGCGCTTGCATCGGGCGAACTGGAGGAGATTCTGGTCGACTGGCGGCCGCCGCCATTCGGCATCCACCTGGTCACGCCGCCATCGCGTCTGCGGCCGGCCCGGGTGGACGCCGTGCTCGATTTCCTTACCCGCCATCATGGCTGTTGAGGACTCGTTCCACAGGTGAATCCATCTTGACTCCATCTGAATCATTTCGGCTGCAAAATGTTGAAAACAGATTCAAAATCCCACGACTCGCGGATTCCTGCCGGTTAGCGAAAAATTAACCTTTGTCCTTCAGAAGTTTTTTGGTTAATGAATTGGAGCGGCCGTCGTTCTCTGGGGGTGAACGGGACTGCTACGCAAAGGGGCTTCACATGCGCGTGCTGCTAATCGAAGACGAACCGACAACCGCGAAGGCGATCGAGCTGATGCTCACGACGGAGGGGTTCAACGTCTATACGACCGACCTTGGCGAAGAGGGTCTCGACCTCGGCAAGCTCTACGACTACGACATCATCTGCCTGGACCTGAACCTGCCGGACATGCATGGCTATGACGTGCTCAAGAAGCTCCGCGCGGCGAAGGTGCAGACGCCGGTGCTGATCCTGTCCGGCGTGGCGGAAATGGACAGCAAGGTGCGCTCCTTCGGCTTCGGCGCCGACGATTATGTGACCAAGCCGTTCCACCGCGAGGAACTGATCGCCCGCATCCATGCGGTCGTGCGCCGGTCCAAGGGCCATTCGCAGTCGGTCATCCGCACTGGAAAGCTGGCGGTCAACCTGGACGCCAAGACCGTGGAGGTGGACGGCAACCGCGTCCACCTGACCGGCAAGGAATATGCGATGCTGGAGCTGCTTTCGCTCCGCAAGGGCACGACGCTGACCAAGGAAATGTTCCTGAACCACCTTTATGGCGGCATGGACGAGCCCGAACTCAAGATCATCGATGTCTTCATCTGCAAGCTGCGCAAGAAGCTGGCGCTGGCCTGCGGCGGGGAGAATTACATCGAAACCGTCTGGGGCCGCGGCTATGTGCTGCGCGATCCGGACGAGGCAGAGGAATTCGCGACCAAAGTCGCCTGATCCGAGCCATTGCGACAGGAAGAAAAGGCTGGCGATCCCGACAGGATCGGCGGCCTTTTTCATTTTTGCGCCTCTACGGGACGGGCTCCTGAAGCGTTTTCCAAGCAGATGGAATCATCTGCTGACTCGGAAAACGCGACAAAACAAAAACTTAGAGCAGTCGAGCCGATACAATCGGATAGGAATCCGCTCTTGAGCGCGCTGCGTTAAATCGGACGCAGCAAATGAACGTCGCGCAATCCAAACGGCCGAATGCCGATCGTCTGCTCAGGGCAGAAGCGAAATCACCGCCATTTATTGTTGGTGTCCGGCCCCTGTAACCGCGTCCGGAATCCGGGCCGCTTCGTCTCCGCCGATGGCCGGAACGCCTCGGGCACCTGATACCCCTCAGCCGGGCGATCGGCGGGGGTGCGACTTTTCACCACCTCCGGATTGATCTGCGCCTCCAGATGCACGCCGAAGCTCTGTCCCTTCCGCCATGCGATCTTTCCCTGCGCCGGCCGGCAGTCGGGCAGGAGGATGACGACGCTTTCCCCCACGGCAAGGTCGAGCTCGCACCGCCCGCCAAGGCCCATTTCCGACACGTCGCGAACGAGGATGTCGATCTCGCCATAATCCGGATGACGCATGCGCGCCTTCAGCAGCCGACGCTGGCGGTCATGCAGCCGCTTGGAGGCGAAATCGGAATCCGAAACGGACATTCAGTCCTGTATCTCTTCAATATCTGGTGCCGCGACGCACCTATGGCGACCCTTGGCTCCATTCGACACAGCCGGCCGGACCCATATGAAATGACGGTGTAGACATTCAGGCGCGCCATGAAAAGCGCCATCATCTTAAACCATTTATATCAAAGGCTTTTAGCGTTTCCTTCAGAAAGAGGGAAGGCCGGCGGCCCGATAAGGGTCGCCGGCCTTCGATCAGGCGGTGAGGCGGCAATGCGGCTGAAAGCCGGTCGGGGATATGTCGCCTCCGGGCGAGGTCAGTTGGCCGCCTGATCCGAAGCGGCCGAGCTGGTCGAACCCGAAGCCTGTCCGCTGCCCGAAAGCTGTCCGGAAGCATCGACGGACCCCAGGCCGCTCGCGCCGTTCGCCGCACCGTTGGCCGCGCCCGCAGCGCTGCCGGCGGCGTTGCCTGCTGCCGAACGTGTCCGGTTCACGGCGTTGGCGGCGCGGTCCCGCGCTGCTCCTGCGGTGGCGCTGGCGCGGTCCTTGGTTTCGGCGACGGTTCCAGCGGCCCGGTCCCGAGCCGCGCCGGCCGTGTTGCCGGCCTGGTCGCGCAGGCCGCCCACGGCATTGCGCACATCGCCTGTCCCCAGCGTGTCGGCCGTCAGGCTGCCGCCTGCCGATCCGCTGGCGGAGCCCGAAGCGCTGCCGCTGCGGCTCTTGCCATGGCGGCTGACCGATCCGGAGGCGGAACCGCTGCCGCTGCCATGGCCCGAACCGCTGGCGCCGACGCGGCCATTCTCCAGGTCGATGCTGCGGTCGAGGCCGACGCCGCCCGATCCGCCGAGCGTGCCGCCCAACGATCCGCCCGCGCCACCCAGCGCGCCGCCCAGGCCACCGCCCAGCATGCCGCCGCCACCGCCGCCCAGCAACTGGGCAGAGGCGGGCGCGGCCGTCAGGGCGGCAAGAGCGGCGGTTGCAATCAGGAACTTGACTTTCATCGATCGTCTCCTTGTTCGTTGTCGATCCGATGACAGGACAACGCGACGGCGATCGGATTTAATCCCAAAATGTCGGAAAAAACTTTCAAATCATTGAAAATCAATCATTATTTCTGCAATTGCCGCAAATGATGCTAAGGCCGGAGCCCCGCTTCGCCTCCGCCCGCAGGGCCGCCACGCTGCCCTTGGCGAACAGCCGTCCCGCCACCAGCGGCGCAGCGAAGGATGTACCGCGGACCTTACCCTTGCCGCCGTCGGCCCGGGCCGCATTCATGTCCGCCCCCGGCGCGGCGAAATCCACATGACGGGCCCGCCCCGCCTCGGGCAGGACGCGGCCCCGCCCGTCAATGCCGGTGACGGCGATCACCCCGGCATAGGATGCCGGATAGGCCGGCGGCGCGGCCGGCCCGTCATTGCCGACCGCCGCGACCACGGACACGCCACGTTCCCGCGCCAGTCGGATGGCGCCGGCCAGCAGGGGATTGTCCGGGCCCACCAGGCTCACCGTCACGACATCGGCCCCGCGCGCCGCCATCCAGCCAAGCGCCCGCGCCATGGCGAAGGCGCTGCCGCCCGCCGGGTCGTCCCCATAGACATCGGCCACCAGCAAGGGCGCGCCGGGCGCTGCGCCCCTTATGCTGCCCGTCCCGCTGATGAGGGAGGCGACCGCCGTCCCGTGCGCGCTGGCGCGGGGAGCCCCTCGGGCGAAACCCCGCTGTTCGACCGGGCCGGTCAGGCTGGGGTGCCGGGCCACCCCGCCGTCGATCAGCCCCGCCGCCTTGCCCCCAACCGACGCGGTTTCCGCAAGCGCGGCGGCGGCAAGACCCATGGAAGCGCCGCTGGGGAAATAGAGATTGTCGGCACTGGCCTGTGCTTCCGGAGCGAGGGATCGCACCTGCTTCAACGCACGCGACAGGCTGCTGCCCTGCGGCACGGTCAGGCGGGTCACGGCAAGGTCCAGCCCCTCTATGGCGGCATCTTCCACGCCATAGCCGGCGGAACGCAGCGCGGCGACGCTTTCCGGCCGCGCCCCGGTCAGCAATATGACGCCGCGCCGCGCCGGTTCGCGCCGGTCGTCCAGTTCCACCGAATCGGCATGCCGCCGCACCAGATCGTCGATCCGCGCTGCCCGCGCCGCCAACAGCCGATCGGCCAGCCGGGCAGGCGACAGCCGCTCAAGCCCGGCCTGATCCAGCGTTCCTTCCACCCGATCCATCACATGCGGCACGATGCCGCCTGCCTGGCCGCTCACCTGACCCAGGGCGCTGCCCGGCGAAGGCAGCAACTGGGCCTGCGCGCCCGGTGCGGTCAGAAGCAGGCCGGCAACGATCCATCGACGCGCGAATTTCATCTCGACCTCTCCATCGCCGGCACTTCCACCATCAGACTGCCTTCCGGTCCTTTCGCTCTCAAAATGATTCATTGCGAAAAAATTTCCGATACAAGATCCATGCTCAGGGATGAAACGTGCGGCGGCAGCCGTTTCATCCTTCAGGAAGCTGAATGGAGACCGGATGTCGTTCGAAAGCGATCTGTTGGCGATCCTGCCCCGGCTGCGGCGCTTTGCCGCCAGCCTGTCGCGGGATCGCGCCGATGCGGACGATCTCTGCCAGGCGGCGTTGGAAAAGGCGCTCCGGGCGCGCGATCAATGGCAGCCGGGGACGAGACTGGATAGCTGGATGTATCGGATCATGCGCAATCTGTGGATCGACGAGGGCCGCTCCCGGCAGCGCGCCGCCCGCACCTTCGCGCCGGAGGAGGCGGGCGAGCATGTCGGCCATGCGGGCGACCGCGATGTGGAGGCGCATGTCATGCTGTCCGATGTCGACCGCGCGATGCAAAGCCTGCCCGACGAGCAGCGGGAGGCCATCGCGCTCGTGCTGGTGGAGGGGCTGTCCTACCGGGAAGCGGCGGAGGTGCTGGACATTCCGATGGGCACGCTGACCTCGCGGCTGGTGCGCGGGCGCGGCGCTTTGATCGAACTGCTGGGGGAAGCGGCATGACGGACATGGACGAAGCCATGCTGATCGCCTTTGTCGACGGCGAACTGGACGAGGTGAACCGGCGGCGCATCGAGCGTGCCGTCGCGGAAGATCCGGCGCTGGCCGCGCGGCTCGACATGCATGTTCGCCTGCGGGAGCGGTTGGCCGGCCATTATGCGCCCATCGAAGCCGAGCCTGTGCCGGCCGCGATGCGGACCTTGTTGCAGGAGGATGCGAAGGTCGTCCCGTTCGCCCGTCCGGTCCAGGCGCGTCGGCGCGTCTGGGCCATGGGCGGCGCCATCGCCGCGAGCCTGCTGCTGGGGCTTGGCGTCGGGCATTTTTCCGGCGGGAGCGACGGTCCGATTTCAATAGAGCGGGGCACGATGGTCGCACAGGGCGAGTTGGCGTCGGCGCTCGAAACCCAGCTCGCTTCCGCGCAGGAGGAAGCGCCGATCCGCATCGGCCTCAGCTTCCGGCGCAAGGGCGGAGGATGGTGCCGCAGCTTCGAAGGGCAGGCCCTGTCGGGCGTCGCCTGCCGCGAGGGGCAAGGCTGGCAGGTGCAGCAGCTCATCCCCGGCGCGGGACAGGAAGTGGCCTATCGGCAGGCATCCTCGGGCGATGCGCGTCTTATGGCGACTGTCGATGCCTTGATGGACGGCTCCCCCCTCGATGCCGCGCAGGAAAAGGCGGCGAAGGACAGGCGGTGGCAATAGGATAGCGGCTGAAGGAAGGGTGGTATCGGACACCCGCTTTATCCCTCTCCCTTGAGGGAGAGGGCTGCGCAGACTTGGCAGCTTGCTGCCTAGTCGTAGCTGGGTGAGGGGGGCGCGATCCAGGGGATCGCGCGGGCAGCAGGCCCGCTTTCCCCTTGCCAATCAACTCAGCCCCCTTCGCCCCCAAGGCTTCCTGTCCTTCTTCCTCAAGGGAGGAGGAAGGTCTTAAAAGGGCCAAAGCCGGCCCCAATGGCACAGCAAGAACAGGCTAACGCATCCCCATGGCCGCTTCGCTCAAAACTCGAAATTCAACCGCCCATAATAAAATCCGCCGCTGGTCCCATAGGGCGAATATTGGTTGTAAAGGGAAAAGCCGTTGCCCTGTAGCAAAGTGGGCAGCTTGTCGGGATAGCTGTTGAACAGATTGTTCGCCCCCGCCGTCAGTTTGATGCCCTTGCGCAGTTCCATCCCCAGTTCCAGGTCGAAGATGACCTTGGGATCGATTTCCGCATCCAGGGAAGGCGTGGTCGGATGGACCATCGTCACCTTGCCGTAGCGCGTGGCGCGCAGGTTCAGGCTGGCAGGCCCCTTGGTCCAGAGGATGTTGGCGATGAACTTGTCGCGCGGCGTGCCCTTGGTGAAGTCGCCCTGTTTCGACCGGCCGATCAGCACCAGCTGGGAATTGGCCAGTACCGGCGGCACGGCATCGACATGGGTGAAGACGGTCTTGTTGAAATTGGCCGACAGGCTGAACAGCGCATTGCCCCAGTCGCCCAGGCCCGCCCGCCAGGTGCTGACCACGTCCAGTCCCCGCGTGCGGGTGTCGGCGGCGTTTGAGAAGTAGAAGCCGCCCGCCGAGGATGTGATGCCCGCCGCCGCCAACACGCTGCGCACGAGCGGGTCCTGCAGGGTTTCGGACAGCAGGATGCGGTCCCTGATCTTGATCTGATAGGCGTCGACCGTGATGTTGAGGCGCGGTGTTGGCGTGAGGACGATGCCGGCCGAAAGGTTTCTGGACTTTTCCGGCTTCAGCGCCGTGGCGCCAAGCGCGACGGCCGCGGCGGAATCGACCGGCAGCGCGGATACGGGCAGCAACACGCCGCCGACATTGATCGTGCTGGCGGAGGAATAATGCTGCTGTTGCAGGGTCGGCGCGCGGAAGCCGGTGCTGGCCGTGCCGCGCAGCGCCAGGCCGCGCACCGGCTCGATCCGCACCGACGCCTTGCCGGTGTCGGTGGTGCCGAAGTCGGAATAATCCTCATGCCGCCCGGCCAGCGCGACCTCGAACCCCTCCACGACCTGCTGTTCCAGGTTCAGATAGGCGCTCCAATTGTCGCGGCTCCATTTCCCGGCGGAGGAGAGGGGGAAACCCGTCACCCCCTGCGACCCGGATGTCCGCAGCACACCGGCATTGGGGCCGGTGGTCGACCGGTATCCGCCGTCGATATAGGAAACGGGGTCGCCCGCACCGATGGCATAGCCGTTCCAGCGATATTCCGCGCCCAGCGCCACCAGCAACGGTTCGGCCAGCCCCAGATCGACCGTCTTCTGAAGGTCGAGATTGGTGGTCCACTCCTTCGACGTGACGGCGCCGATATACATGTCGGTCGGGCTGGCCGGACCGAGCGAGGCGTTGATGACCGAGCTTTCCCGATATTTCACCCAGTTGCGGGAAAAGCTGCTGGACAGATCGTAATGGAATGTGTCGGACAGGTCGCCGCGCAGCCCCGCCGCAGTCTGGAAGTCCTCGTCATAGATGTGGAGATGCGGGCTGTAGCCATTGGGGAACAGTTCGGGGATGTTGTTCGGCGCGTCGGGGAAGCGATAGGTCAGCCAGGCGTCGCTATGCCGGCGCGACGCCGTGCCGAACAGGTAAAGTTCGACCTGATCGCTCACCGGCAGCGACAGGTCATAGGCGAAGTTGATGCCCGACACCTGCGGCTGGCCGCCCCGGTTCACGTCGCGGTCGACGGTCGCCTCACGCGGGTCGAGCGCACCCGTGGCCGATGAATAGAGCTGGCCCACCCGCGCATAGAACTGGCCCGGATTGGGCGCGCTGCGATAGGTGCGGCCCTGAAGGAAGGCGTCCAGCGTGAAATGGACATGGCCACCGTCCCCGATGCCGAAGCCCTTGCTGATCTGGAACCGGCCCTGTTCGCCGCCGCCGTCCGCCGTGGCCCCGCCCAGGAAGGACGCGCTGCCGCTGGCATCGCTCTTCAGCAGGATGTTGACCACGCCTGCGATCGCGTCGGACCCATATTGCGCCGACGCGCCGTCGCGCAGCACCTCGATCCGCTCGATGGCGGAGGAGGGGATAAGGTCCAGGTCGGGCGGCGACTGGCCGTTCTGGGTCGTGCCGTTGATGAACAGGGTCGCCGTATTGTGGCGCCGCTTGCCGTTCACCAGCACCAGCAACTGGTCGCCCGCAAGGCCGCGCAGCGACAGCGTCTTGACGGCGAAGCTGGCGCCCGCGCCGCTGTTCGACACGTTGATCGACGGCACCAGCGTGCCCAGCAGGTCGCGCACCGATTGCTTGCCGCTCGCCTCCAGGTCCCGGGCGCTCAGCACGTCGATGGGCGCCAGGCTCTCCGCGACGGTGCGCGTGGTCTGGCGGGTTCCCGTGACGATGATCGGGGCCGAGGCGTCGTCCCCATCGGCGGGCGCCATGGCGACCGGGGCCGCCGACGCCCCCGCCACGCCGACCTGCGCAAGCTGGACCGCCAGCGGACTGCGATGGGCGACGGTGCGGTTGGCCGGCACGGCGAGGGCGATGACGCCGACGCCCGCCTCGCTATGCTTGAGCGCGGTTCCGGCCAGCAGCCGTTCCAGCGCGTCTTCGGTCGACAGCCAGCCCTGCACGCGCCGGCTGCGGATCGACGCGACCTCGTCATAGGGGAAGAGGATGCGCACGCCCGACTGGGTCGAAAGCTGGCGCAGGGCGCTGCTCAGCGGCTGCGGGGCGATGTCGAACTTGTGCCGCTGCGACAGGGTGGCGTCCATTTTCGAGGAGGCCATCAGCTCCGTGGGCAAAACAAGGCATGTGGCGAGGGCGAACCCCGCCAGTGCATGGCGAATGCGCATCGATTGTTCCCCTGTTGCAGACGGCTTTTGCCGTTCCGACATCTTCCAACGAAGAAAAGGTCCCGACCCGCCATCTATTCCGGAGCGGCGGACAGGAACGATCGGATGCGACCGATAAAGGATCGGGAAATCAGCGGGAAATGAGATTATCTTATCATAATATTACAAATGGCGCTTAGCCCGGATCAGGCGCTGGTCTGCAGAAACCAGCGCCGGTCCTTTTCCAACCCGATCGCGGTCAACCGGCCGCTGCGGAAAGCGCCGGTGTCTATGCCGATCCTGTTGGGCTGCATATCCACATCCTCGCTGATGCTGTGGCCATGGACGATCATCTTGCCGAAATGTCGCCCATGGTTCAGGAAATCGCCCCTGATCCATCGCAGATCGGCAGGAATCTGGGCATCGAGCGCGACGCGAGGCCGCACCCCCGCATGGACGAAGAGATAGTCGCCAAGCGGCAGCATATCGGCAAAGTCGTCCAGGAAATCGACATGATCGCGGGGGACATGGGCCAGCATCCACCGCGCCATCGCCTCGTCGCTCATAAGCGCGCTGTCCTCCGCCCCCAGGCCGTAGCTGGCCAGCGTCTCCACCCCGCCATATCGGCGGAAGAGGCGCGCCGCCTGCGCCTTTCCGCGGGCGGCTGCGATGAACATCTCCTCATGGTTGCCCTTGAGGAAGCGGATGTCGCCGGTCGAGCGCGCCAGGCCCATCGCCCGTTCCACCACCTGCCGCGACTGCGGGCCCCGGTCGACCAGATCGCCCAGCAGGACCAGCAGCCGGGGCAGGGGATCGCGCTCCGCCTCGTCCAGAGCGATCCGGTCCAGCAATTGGGCGAAAAGGTCGTCGCGGCCGTGAATGTCGCCTATGGCATAGACGCGCCTGTCACCGCCCACGCTGGGGGAGGGCGCATCGTCCCGCGCCTTCCGCCTGCGGAACGGCATCAGCATGGCGGGCTTGCCTCACACATCATGCCGCCACTGTCGCACAGCGTTACAGGCGCGGCAATGTGACGCCCTGCTGCCCCATATATTTGCCCGCGCGGTCGGCATAGCTGGTCTCGCACGGTTCGTTGCCCTTAAGGAACAGGAACTGGCACGCGCCCTCATTGGCGTAAATCTTGGCGGGCAGCGGCGTGGTGTTGGAAAATTCCAGCGTCACATGCCCTTCCCAGCCTGGCTCCAGCGGCGTCACGTTGACGATGATGCCGCAACGCGCATAGGTGGACTTGCCAAGGCAGATCACCAGCACGTCGCGGGGCACGCGGAAATATTCGACCGTCCGCGCCAGCGCGAAGCTGTTGGGCGGGATGATGCAGACATCGGTCTTGCGGTCGACGAAGCTGTTGGCGGCGAAATCCTTGGGGTCGACCACGGCGCTGTCGACATTGGTGAAGATCTTGAATTCGTCCGCCACCCGCGCGTCATAGCCGTAGGAGGAGAGGCCATAGCTGATGCAGCCGTCGCGCCGCTGGCTTTCCACGAACGGCTCGATCATGCCGCTGGTCCGGGCCTGTTCGCGAATCCACTTATCCGACAATATCGACATGGCTGTTCAGCTCTTTCTGGGGGTGATGCCCAAATCGGCGGGGCCGAAGGCATGGGGCAGGAGTTCGGCGACGCGATGTTCGGCCAGCGCGTCTCCTTCCGGCGCCGCGCAGTAAATGGCAAGCGTGCGCCCGGCCATCTGCTCGGCTTCGTTCATGATCTGGCGGCACCGGCCGCAGGGGGTGACGATGGCGTCTCCCGATACGGAGCCGTCCGGCCCCATGGCGCCGCCCACGACCGCGATCGCCTCCACATCGGCAAGGCGGCCCTGCGCGTTGGCCGCCGCCAGCGCCACCGTTTCGGCGCAGAGCGACAGGCCGTAGCTCGCATTCTCGAAATTGCAGCCGGTCACGATCTGCCCGTCCGTCAGCCGCACCGCCGCGCCCACGGCGAAGCGGCTATAGGGCGCATGCGCATGGCGCATCGCCGTCCGCGCCGCCCCGATCAGCTTTTCCGTCGCATTCATCGCGCCATCACATCCCATCGCACCGGTCCGTCGATGCCGTCGATATGCCGCATATCATTGGCTGTCCACATCACCCATTTGCGCTTCTCGCGATCGGGCGCGAAGAAATTGCGGTCCAGCCATAAGGTCCGGTTGATCCCCGATGCAATGGCATATTGCGCGTCGAAATCGTCGCTGACGTTGAGCAGGACCGGCGTGCCCGCATGACTCTCGATCAGGTTGATCAGCGTATTCAGTTCCGACAGCACCGCGTCCTGTCCCGGCCGCGCCCGGCAGCCCGGCTCGAACGCCAGCCTGATCACTGGCGGCAGCGCGGCATTGTCCCGCGGAACCATGGTCATGAAGCCTGTCGCCTGTTCCGAAGCCCTGGCGCACAGGCTGAAATCCAGCGCCGCGCCATAGCGCAGCCCCGCCGCCCGCGCGCCTGCCCAGTTCGCCTCGAAGGCCGGATCGCGCAAGCGCCCGCCGCGCGAGGCGCGGATATAGGCGAAATCCGCCCCCTGCGCCGCCAGCGTGCCCCAGTCGATGGAGCCATTGTCCGACGATACCGACACGCCCTGGGTCGGAAACGCCTCCCGATCCGGCGCCCATTCGCGCGCATAGAGCCATCCGCCCAGGGCCATCAGGCCCAGGACGGCAAGAAACAAGCAAAAACGGGCCATGAAATGGCCGGCACTGATGATACGGATGCCCCTTACCCCTTGATGTGCAGGACGCAGATCAGCGTGAACAGGCGACGGGCCGTATCGAAATCGACCTTGATCTTGCCGTCCAGCCGCTCGATCAGCGTCTCGGCGGCGGCATTGTGGATGCCCCGGCGTGCCATGTCCACCGTTTCGATCTGCTGCGGCGATGCGTTGCTGATCGCCTGGTAATAGCTGTCGCAGATCGCGAAATAGTCCCGGATCGGGCGGCGGAACCGGCCCAGGCTCAGGATGATCGCCTCCAGCGGATCGCCATTTTCCCGACGTATCTCTATGACCAGCCGGCCTTCCTCGACACGCAGGTGCACCTTGTAGGGGCCGGCATAGCCGTCCTCATGGCTGCGCTGCGGCTCGAAATAATTGTCCTCCAGCAGGTCGAAGATGGCGATGCGCCGTTCCTGCTCCACATCGGCATTGCGCCAGAGGATCGTCCGCTCGTCGAGCGTGATATCGATGATGCGCGGATCGGCCATGGACGCTATGGTCAGTGCGGCGACACGCGCCGAAAAGCAAGGGGGACTCTTGTCCACAGCTTTTCCGAATGCTTTCAACGTTCCGCCTTGCAAGGGCGGTTGCTCGGCGCGATGAGGGGACAATGGTCGAACTCGTGCAAATCACCCCCGCCGCAGAAGCCGGCATCACCGAACTCCCCCGCAATGTGGAGGCGGAGGCCGCCCTGCTGGGCGCGCTGATGATCGACAACCGCATTGCCGAGGATGTGCAGCTCAAGCTCAAGCCGGAGCATTTCTTCGAGCCCCTGCACGGCCGCATCTACGAATCCGTGATGAAGCTGGTCGAGCGCGACATGGTCGCCAACCCGGTGACGCTGAAACCGATGCTGGAGCAGGACCCGGCGCTCAAGGAACTGGGCGGCGTCGGCTATCTGGCGCAACTGACGGGCAATGGCGCGGCGCTGCTGGGCGCCCGCGACTTCGCCACGCAGATCTACGACCTTGCCTTGCTGCGGCAGCTTGTCCATGTCGGCCGCGAACTCGTTGAAAACGCTCTGGATACCAGCGAGGACGTAAACCCCCGCGAACAGATCGAGCAGGCCGAGGTCGCGCTTTACAAGGTGTCGGAGGGGGAGGGGGAGACCGGGTCGGTCAAGAGCTTCGCCACGGCCACCACCATGGCGGTCCAGATCGCGGAGCGCGCGCTCAACAGCGGCGGGCATGTTTCGGGCATCACCACCGGCATCAACAGCCTGAACGAAAAGATCGGCGGCATGCACAATTCGGACCTCATGATCCTCGCGGGTCGTCCGGGCATGGGCAAGACGTCGCTGGCAACCAACATCGCCTATAATGCCGCTTCGCGCTGGCTGCGCGACAATGCCGACGGCATTCCGCCGGAAAAGAATATGGGCGCGAAGACCGCTTTCTTCAGCCTGGAAATGTCCGCCGACCAGCTCGCCACCCGCGTTCTGGCCGAACAGTCGGGCATCAGCGGGGAAGCGCTGCGCATGGGCAAGATCAGCCGCGCCGATTTCCAGAACCTCTCCCGTGCGGCGCGGGAATTGCAGGAACTGCCGCTGTTCATCGACGACACGCCGGGCCTGACCATCGCCGCGCTGCGCACCCGCGCCCGCCGGTTGAAGCGGCGGCATGACATTGGTTTCGTCGTGGTCGACTATCTCCAACTGCTCCAGGGCACCGGAAAGGGCGACAATCGCGTCAACGAGATTTCGGAAATTTCCCGTGGTCTGAAGACCTTGGCGAAGGAACTTAACTGCCCGGTTCTGGCCTTGTCCCAGCTCAGCCGCGCCGTCGAACAGCGCGAGGACAAGCGGCCCCAGCTATCGGACCTTCGTGAATCGGGCTCCATCGAACAGGACGCGGACATGGTCTGGTTCGTCTTCCGCGAGGATTATTATGTCGCCGCGAAGGAGCCGGGGAACAAGGAAAGCCCCGAACATCTGGAATGGGCGCAGGAAATGGAGCGCATCTACGGCCTGGCCGAGGTGATCGTGGCCAAGCAGCGCCATGGTTCGACCGGGCGCATCCGCATGAAGTTCGACGCGAAGATCACCCGCTTCTCCGACCTGGCGGAGGGCAGCTATCTGGAGGATTACGAATAGAACCAGGGGTCTTTCACAAGCCGCAGCGTGCTAAAAATATGTGACCGCCGGAATCTCGGAAAACCGCCATTTGCAGCCTGCCATTGGCTGCATCCCCACACATCCTAGCCCGAAACAAAAGCCTGGAACACCAGCGCCAGCCCCACCAGGCTGACGAGATAGACAATGGTTCGCACCATGGGAATGCCCATGCCGTACAGCGGCAGGTAAACCGCCCGCGCCCCCAGCCAGAGCCACCCGCCAAGGGCTGTCGTTCCGCTGGTTTTCCCCGCGATCACCACGCCCAGAAGCACGATGATCGCGATCGGATAGGTTTCGAGGAAATTCGCCTGCGCCCGCACCAGCCGCCCGCCGACGGGATCGAGCGGCGGCAATTCCTCATCCCGCGCGCTCATGTTCCATTTGGTGCCATATTGTCGCGTCTTGATATGCGCCGCCGCGAAGATGTGGACCAGCAGCAGCACGCAACTCCACGCCAATATCTTCAGCTCGACGGCCATATCTCGTCCTCCGCTCAGTCTGTCATGACCGCCGACCATATCGCGCCCGCATGGTCCGCGCCATAAGTCTCGATTGCCGCAGGCGGCGGATTGGCTGCCGGCGCCCATCATCGGGGCCATAGGCCCTCTTTTCGCAACGGGAGGATTCGGAAGAGCGCAATATTCCCACGAGTCGGGATATTCTCGACGCAACCGCCTTTTCGGTCAGAACACCGGCTGGTTGGCCGGATCGTCCGGATCGGCCGCGGGGGAGGGGATCGGCGTCACCGGCGAGTGAATGCCGCACTCGACCTTGTCCCACCCGCGCCAGCGCCCGGCGCGGGGATCTTCGCCCGGCAGCACCTTGGACGTGCACGGTTCGCAACCGATGGACAGATAGCCCTGCGCCTCCAGCGGATGGCGCGGCAGCTTCTCCGCCTCGAACCAGGCCTCCAGATCGTCCTTCGTCCAGTCGCCCAGCGGGTTGATCTTCAGCCGGCCGTCCTCGACCTCGAAACGGGGCAGGTTCTGCCGCGTCACCGACTGGAACGCCTTGCGTCCGGAAATCCACGCATCCAGTCCATCCTTGGCGCGGTTCATCGGCTCGACCTTGCGGATTTCGCAGCAGCCGTCGGGATCGTAGGACCAGCGCAGCCCGGTCTCGTCCTTCGCCGCCAGCACTTCGGCATGGGGCGTGACGGCGCGGCTGTCGGTAAAGCCCAGCGTGCTGATCAGCGTTTCGCGATAATCCAGCGTCTCGCGGAACATCTTGAGCGTGTCGACGAAGATCACCGGCACGGTTCTGTCCGCCTTGGCCACCAGCGACAGCAGCACCGCGCTTTCCGTACCGAAGGAGGAGACGACGGCGACATTGCCCGCCAGCCCCTCGGCAAAGACGGTCTTGAGCATCGACAGCGTGTCGACGCCCTCGAAGCGCGCGTTGAGCGCATCCGCATCCGCCTGGGTAAAGGCGGGGCGGGCGTCGATCACGTCGAGCTGGCGGGCAGGTTCAGCCATTTACAGTCTCCGGGTGCCGTTTCGCCCAGATGGGGCGGCGGCCATCGATCGTCTTCTGATAGACGTCGTCATAACGATGGAGCGCGCGCTCCACGGCGGCATCGTCCAGCGCCTTGTCGGGCCGGAAGCTGTCGAAGCCGCAGCGGCGCATCGCGACGATCTGGTCCACCAGCACATCGCCCACGGCGCGCAGTTCGCCCTGATAGCCGGCCTCGCGCAATATCCGCGCCGCCGAATAGCCGCGTCCGTCGCCGAAAGCCGGGAAGTTCACCTCCACCAGCGACAGCCTGTCCAGATGGGGCAGCAACTCGCGGGCATCCTCGCCCGCTTCGATCCGGACGGCGGTCGAATTGGACTGGCCGGTGAAGGATTCGACCGTGACCGCCGGTTCCTGGCCGGTTTCGCCTTCGCGGAAGGACAGGAACTCAACCATAGATCGCCTCCTTGAAGGGCTTCATGCCAAGACGGCGATAGGTGTCGAGGAAGCGTTCGCCTTCCTCCCGCTGTTCGAGATAGAGGTTGGTGACCTTCTCGATCGCGTCGACCACGCCGTCCTCCGAAAAGCCAGGGCCGGTGATCTGTCCGACGCTCGCATCCTCCGCGCCTGACCCGCCGAGCGAAAGCTGGAAATTCTCCACGCCCTTCCGGTCCACGCCCAGCACGCCGATATGGCCGGCATGATGATGGCCGCAGGCATTGATGCAGCCGGAAATCTTGACCTTCAGCTCGCCCAGTTCCTTCTGCCGGTCGGCCGCGGCGAACCGTTCCGACAGCTTCTGCGCCAGCGGGATGGAGCGGGCATTGGCGAGGCTGCAATAATCCAGGCCCGGACAGGCGATGATGTCGGTGATCAGGTCCAGATTGGCCTCGGCAAGGCCAGCTTCGTCCAGCTTCTGCCAGATGGCGTGGAGGTCCGCCTTCTTCACATGCGGCAGGACCAGGTTCTGCGCATGGGTGACGCGCAGCTCGTCGAGCGAATATTGTTCGGCCAGGTCCGCAACCAGCGCGATCTGCTCCGCCGAGGCATCGCCCGGAATGCCGCCGCGCGGCTTCAGGCTGATGTTGACGATGGCATAGCCCGGCTGCTTGTGCGCCGCGACCTGACGGTCCACCCAAAGGGCGAAGGCCGGATCGCTGCGGTCGATGCTGTCCTCCAGGCCCGTTTCATAGGCGGGGCCGGCGAAATAGGCGCGGATGCGGTCCAGTTCCTCGGTCGGCGGGTTGAGGCCCAGCGTCCGCATATGGGCGAACTCCTCCTCGACCTGCCGCTTATATTCCTCGACGCCCAGTTCATGGACCAGGATCTTGATCCGCGCCTTGTACTTGTTGTCGCGCCGGCCATAGCGATTATAGACGCGCAGGCACGCCTCCAGATAAGAGACGATCTCATCTTCGGGCACGAAGTCCCTGATAAGCGGCGCAACCATGGGCGTGCGACCCATGCCGCCGCCGGCATAGACTTCCGCGCCTGTCCGGCCGTCGCGCGACACCAGCTTCAGGCCGATGTCGTGCAGGCGCATGGCGGAACGGTCATCCTCGCTCGCGATCACCGCGATCTTGAACTTGCGCGGCAGATAGGTGAATTCGGGATGGAAGGTCGACCATTGGCGCAACAGTTCCGCCCAGGGACGCGGGTCGGCTACTTCGTCCGCCGAAACCCCGGCATATTGGTCGGACGAGATATTGCGGATGCAATTGCCGCTGGTCTGGATGGCATGCATCTCGACCGTCGCCAGTTCGGCAAGGATGTCCGGCGCATCGGCCAGCTTGATCCAGTTATATTGCAGGTTCTGGCGCGTGGTGAAGTGGCCATAGCCCCTGTCGTATTTCGCCGCGATCTCGCCCAGCTTGCGCATCTGCCGGCCGCTCAGCGTGCCATAGGGAATGGCGACGCGCAGCATATAGGCGTGCAACTGGAGATAGAGGCCGTTCATCAGCCGCAGCGGCTTGAACTGGTCCTCCGTCAGTTGCCCGGCCAGACGGCGCTGGGTCTGGTCGCGAAACTCCTCGACGCGGGCGTCGACGATGGACTGGTCGTAGCTGTCGTAACGATACATGGTTCAGATCACCCAGTTGCCGGCATCGGCGTCATTCGGTTTCAGCGTCAGGTCGGGGCGCACCGTCGGCCCCAGAGCGCGGATGCGGTCCTTGATATGCGCGGGGCGCACGCCTTCTGCGGTCACGGTCGCATCGATCACATAGGCGCCCACGACCCGCAGCGCGGCTTCCTCCGCCCGGGCCAGATCCTCGCCCTTGTCGCCCACGTCGACGGAATCGCCGACCTGCCGCGACCAGCCGTCGCCCGCCCACCAGATCACGTCCCCGGTGCCGAGGTCATTGCCGGTCAAAATCTTCACTTGTCAGTCTCCGCCCCAAATGTCTCCTGCGCGGCCCAGCCGGCCAGCACATCCTGCGCCAGCGCATAGGCCGCAACCTCCCCGACCACAATCAGGGCAGGGCTTTTCACCTTCTCCCGCGCGACCATCTCGCCCAGATCGGCAAGCAGGGTGCGCAGCGTCCGCATATCGGCGCGCGTGCCGTTTTCCAGCACGGCCACGGGAATGGCCGGCGACACGCCGTCGGCCATCAGCTTGTCGGCGATGTCCGTCGCCGTCGCCACGCCCATATAGATGACGAGCGTGCGCCCCGCGCCCGCTAGGCCGGACCAGTCCTGATCGGTCAGCCCCTTGCATTGCCCCGCCACGAAGCTGACCGCGCTTGCCGCGTCGCGATGGGTGAGGGGCAGTTGCGCCTGCGCGGCGCAGCCGATGGCGGCGCTGATCCCCGGCACGACCTCCACCGGCACCCCGGCGGCGCGGCAGGCTTCCATTTCTTCGCCGCCACGGCCGAAGATGAAGGGATCGCCGCCCTTCAGCCGCACGACCCTGCGCCCGGCGAGCGCCAGTTCGACCAGCAGGGCATTGATCCCGTCCTGCGGCACCGAATGACGGCTGCGCTGCTTGGCGACAGAGATCAGTTCGGCCTGTGGGGAGGCGAGCGCCAGGATCTCGCCGGAAACCAGCCCGTCATGCACGATCACCTCGGCCTCGCCGATCAGCCGCGCGGCGCGCAGCGTCAGGAGTTCCGGGTCGCCCGGACCGGCGCCGACAAGGGTGACAGTGGCAATGGGAGTTTCAGCCATGTTGGGCAGATGGCGAAAACAGCCCGCGGTTTCAATTCAGAATGCGTTGGCCAGGGCGAAGGAAAATTTGGGGAGGATCGATTTGATCCTGTCGCCCCGTCGCTCCGCTGCCAGACCACCCGGCCGCTCAATCGCCCATCAGGCTGGTATCGACGTCCTTCAGGCCAATGCCGATGGATGCGCGCGGCTGCTCGATCTCCACCGACACGACCGGATAGGCGCAATAATCGGCCGCATAATAGGCGCTGGGCCGATGATTGCCGGAAATGCCCACTCCGCCGAAGGGCGCGGAGGAGGATGCCCCGTTGGTCGGCCGGTTCCAGTTGACGATGCCCGCCCGGATATTGGCCCAGAACTGGTTATATTGTTCCGGCGATCCCCCGATCAGCGCGGCGGAAAGGCCATAGCGCGTATTGTTCGCTTCCCGGATCGCGGATTCGAAATCCGGCACCCGGACAACCTGCAACAGGGGGCCGAACAGCTCGACGTCGGGCCGCTCCGCCATGGCGGTCACGTCGATGATCGCCGGCGTCACGAAGGGCAGCCCCTTGGTCGTGCGGACCATGTGCTTGATGGGCTTGCCGCCGTTGCTCATCAGATAGAGGAAGCTCTCCGTCAGATGATCCGCCGCCTGATTGTCGATCACCGGCCCCATGAAAGGCGCGGGGTCCGCATGGGGATGGTCGACGATCAGCCGGTCCGCCAGCCTCTTGACCTCTCCGACCAGCGTGTCGGCCAGCTCCTCCCTGACGATAAGCCGGCTCGCGGCCGTGCAGCGCTGCCCGCTCGACAGGAAGGCCGACTGGACGATCAGCGTCGCGGCGCTGGCGATGTCGGCCGTATCCCAGGCGACGATCGGGTTGTTCCCGCCCATTTCCAGCGCCAGTATCTTGCCGGGATTGGCCGCGAACTGCCGGTTGATCGCGATGCCCGTCTGCGCCGACCCGGTGAAGAGAATGCCCCCCACATCGGGATGGGCGGCCAGCGCCTTGCCCTCGTCGGGTCCGCCCAGCACCAGCCGGACGGCATCCTCCGGCACGCCCGCCTCATGGTAGAAACGCACCAGCATCTCGCCCACGGCCGGAGTCTTTTCCGACGGCTTGAAGACGACGGCATTGCCGGCCAGCAACGCGGGAACGATATGCCCATTGGGCAGATGCGCCGGGAAATTATACGGCCCCAGCACCGCCATGACGCCATGCGGCTTGTGCCGCACGGACTGACGCGCGCCCATCGCCGCTTCAAGCCGTCTCTGCCCGGTGCGTTCGGAAAAGGCGGCGACGGAAATGTCGACCTTGTTCATCACCGCCGTCACTTCGGTCCGCGCATCCCACAGGGGCTTGCCGGTTTCGCGGGCGATCAGGTCGGCCAGCGCTTCCTCATTGGCGCGCACGACATTGACGAAGCGGCGCAGCGTTTCGATGCGATAGGCGATGGGCTGGGCGGCCCATTTCGGCCAGGCGGCACAGGCGCGGGCGACCTCCGCCTCCACGTCGCTGGCAGTCCCCTGCCACAAAAGAGCACCAGTGGCGGGTTCGAACGAAGTCAGCGTGGCGGACATGGCACCGATATGGAGGATAATGGGGCGTTAGGGAAGGGGCGGCAAACGGCTCCCTCCTCCCTCGGGGAGGGGGAAGCGGGCGTGGCGAGCGGAAGGGCAAGCCGACGTAACGGAAAGCCCGTCCGCCCCGCCAGCGGAGGAGAATTCAGGGCACATCAGGGGCGCCGCCCAATGCGTCGCCCATGCGCCGGATCGCCGCAACCTTCGCATGCAGCGGCGTCCAATCGTCCCGCTCGGCAATCCCGCTCCAGATCGCCTCCACCTCATCGATATGCATGGAGCAGGGCGCCGGATCGGCCCAATAGGCATGATCCTGGGGCCCGCTCGCCTCGAACCCGGAAATGGCCTCGCGAAATCCCGCCCATTCCTCGCCGGCATAAGGCGCGCCGTCGCGAGGATCGCCGCCGCGCCAGTCCTGGAAGAAGCGATCGATCGGCCTTTGCGTCGCGATCATGCCGCGCACCGCCGCTTCGATCATGGTGGAGGCGTCGTCCGTCGGCGCCACCCCCAACCGCCAGCAGAAGCGCCGCGCCATCGCCTCGGCATAGAGCGCCGGAAAGCGCTCCAGCTGCTCGATCAGCGGTTCGGCCTCCACCAGGGGACGCAGCGACACGGCAAGCTGCGCCACGTCCCAGTGGATCGCTTCCGCCTGCCGTCCGAAGGCATAGAGCCCGGCATGGTCGAAATAGGCGGCGGTGAACCCCGCTTCCCAAAGCGGCGTGAACCGCCAGGGCCCATAGTCGAAGCTCTCGCCCGTCACATTGATGTTGTCGCTGTTGAGCACGCCATGGACGAAGCCCGCCACCATGTAGCTCGCCGCCAGATCGGCCGTTCGCTCCACGACCCGGCCCAGCAGTTGCGCGGGAGGATTGTCGCCCGGCGCCTCGCCGTAGAGCTTCGTCAGCGCATAGTCGACGAGCCGCTCCAGCAGCGCCCTGTCGTCGAAATAGGCCGCTCGCTGGAAAGACCCGATGCGGATATGCGAGTGGCTGAGCCGCACCATCACCGCCGCGCGGGTGGGGGAGGGTTCGTCGTTGCGCTCCAGCGCCTCGCCCGTCTCGATGATGGAAAAGGTCCTGGAGGTGTTGACGCCCAGCGCCTCGAGCATCTCCGTCGCCAATATCTCCCGCACGCCGCCCTTCAGCGTCAGCCTGCCGTCCCCGAAGCGGCTGTAGGGCGTCCGGCCCGAACCCTTGGTGCCCAGGTCGAGCAACCGGCCGGCCCCGTCCCGAAGCTGCGCGAACAGGAAACCGCGGCCGTCCCCGATGTCGGGATTGTACACGCGGAACTGATGCCCATGATAGCGCAGCGCCAGTGGCTGGGGCAGCGATCCCTCCAGCGGCTGGAACCGGCCGAAATGCGCCAGCCATTCCTCATCGCTCAGGTCGCTCAGGCCCACGGCCTTCGCCCAGCGGTCATTGCGGAAACGCAGGATGGTCCGGGGAAAGTCGGCCGCCGCGACGGGATCGGCAAAATCGGGCTGCAGCGCGGCGATTTCGTTCGCGGGGCTGAATTTGGCGGGTTGCAGGGCAGGGCGCATGCGGCGATATGGGGGATGCAGGGTGGAAGGATCAAGCAGCTTGAGCAGCTATAGCGACGGATACTGGTGGTCCCCCGATGGGCTGAGGCTCCATTATCGCGATTATGCTGGCGGCGAAGATGGCCGCCCTCCCTTGCTCTGCCTGCCGGGTCTGACCCGCAACGCCCGCGATTTCGAACCGCTGGCGGCGCGCCTCGCCGGGCCATGGCGCCTCATCTGTCCCGACTTGCGCGGCCGCGCCGAAAGCGCGCAGGCGAAGGACCCGATGACCTATGTCCCGCTCACCTATCTGCAGGACATCAGCCGCCTGCTGGCGGATATGGCCATCACCCGCTTCGTCGCCATCGGCACGTCGCTGGGCGGCATCATCACCATGCTGATCGCGGCGACCCATCGCGAATGGCTGGCCGGAGCGCTGCTCAACGATGTCGGGCCGACACTGGAGGAGGCGGGCCTGGCGCGCATCCGCACCTATGTCGGCATGGGCCAGTCGCATCCAAGCTGGGTGCACGCCGCCCGCGCGCTGGAGGAATCCAACGGCGACGTCTATCCCGGCTATGGCCTCGACCAATGGCTGGCCATGGCCAAGCGCCTCTACCGCCTCAACAGCGCGGGGCGCGTCGTGCTCGACTATGACATGCGCATAGCGGAGCCGCTGCGGGTCGCGGGCAGCGAGGCGAGCGTGGACATGTGGCCGGTCATGCAGGCCTTTCGCGGAATTCCGACGCTGGTGCTGCGCGGCGAGCGCTCCGACCTGCTCTCCGCGGCCACCGCCGCCCGCATGGTGGAGGACATCGGTCCCGGCGCGGAGTGCGCGGTCATCTCCAATGTCGGTCACGCCCCCGTTCTCGACGAGCCTGAATCCGTCGCCGCCATCGACCGGCTGCTGGCGCGGGTCCTGAATGGCTGAAGCGGCTTGAGCGGCATTGAGCGTTTCGCCGCGGGCCGGCCTCGGCAGATCGACGGGCCGCCCCGGCTGCTGCATGTCCACGGCAGCTTCTCGCTTGGCGGGAAGGAGGCGCGGGCCGTGCGCCTGATGAACCTTTGGGGCGACCGCGCCCGTCACAGCATCGTCAGCGCCGCGCCCCAACTGATGAGCGCGCGGGACGCCATCGACCCCGCCACGCCGGTCGATTTCCCCCAACCTCCTCCACTCGCCGGCAGGCCGGGCCTCAGGCGTTTCCGGGCGATTGCGGCCTTCCTGTCGGACTACGACCTCATCCTCAGCTATAATTGGGGAGCGATGGATGCGGTGATGGCGCGGCGCATCCATGGCGGTCCGCCGCTGATCCATCATGAGGACGGCTTCAACGCGGATGAGGCGGGCGGCCTCAAGCCGCAGCGCAACCTCTATCGCCGCCTGGCGCTTCAGCGCGCCCATGCGCTGGTCGTCCCGTCCGTCCGGCTCGACGGCATCGCCCGCGAGGTGTGGCGTCAGCCACCGCGAAAGGTCCACCTGATCCGCAACGGCATAGACACGGCGCGCTATGCCCTGCCGCCTGTGCCGGATGCCATTCCAGCCCTCAACCGCACGGCCGGCAAGCTGCTGGTGGGGACGGTGGCGGGCCTGCGCCCGGTCAAGAACATCCGCCGCCTCGTCCGCGCCGTCGCGCCGCATCGCGACCGGCTGCAACTGGTGGTGGTGGGGGAGGGGCCGGAACGCGACGCCATAGCGGCGGAAGCCAGGGATCACGGACTGGCCGACATCTGCATGGCCGGATTCCTGCCGGAACCCTGGCGCTTCATGGGCCTGTTCGACATCTTCGCTTTGTCTTCCGACAGCGAGCAGTTCCCGATCTCGCTGGTGGAGGCGATGGCGGCGGGCCTGCCCGTCGCATCGACCGATGTGGGGGACGTCGCTGCCATGGTCGCGCCCGAAAACCGGCCGTTCGTCGTCCCGGACGAAGCAGCCCTGTCCTCGGCGCTCGGCGCGCTGGCCGGCGATCCCGGTCTGCGGCAAAGGCTTGGCGAGGCGAACCGCCAACGCGCCTGCCGCGATTTCACCGAAGCCGCCATGGTGGACGCCTATGCCGGCCTTTACGGTCAGGCACTATCCAGCCCCCATATTTTGCGGTAGGGCGCGCCCAAATATTCGTCATCCGACCGTAAAGCTGCTATAGGGCGGCGTTCAGGTGGTCGGGGGCCACGGGATTTTTGCGCGGGAGATTGCGTTGTTCAAGGGGTTGAAGCCCATCGTTTACGGCGGCCGGGAAGTCTGGCCATTGGTCGAAGGCGGCAAGGGGGTAGCCGTTTCCAACCATGCCAGTTCCGGCGCCTGGGCGGCGGCCGGCGGCATCGGCACGGTGTCGGCGGTCAATGCGGACAGCTATGACAGCTTCGGCAACGTCATTCCCCAGATCTATCATGGCCGCACCCGCCGCGACCGCCATGAAGAACTGATCGCCTATGCGATAGACGGCGCGGTCGAACAGGTGAAGCGGGCCTTCGAAATCGCCGGTGGCAAGGGCGCGATCAACATCAACGTGCTCTGGGAAATGGGCGGTGCGCAGCGCGTCCTCCACGGTGTCCTGGAAAAGACGAAGGGAATGGTCGCGGGCGTGACCTGCGGCGCGGGCATGCCCTACAAGCTGTCGGAGATCGCCGCCTCCTACGGCGTCAACTATCTGCCCATCGTCAGTTCCGGCCGCGCCTTCCGCGCCCTGTGGAAGCGCGCCTATTCCAAGGCATCGGAATGGCTGGCGGCGGTGGTCTATGAGGACCCGTGGCTGGCGGGCGGCCATAACGGCCTGTCCAACGCCGAAGATCCCAAGGTGCCGCAGGACCCCTATCCCCGCGTCCGCGACCTGCGCGCCACCATGCGGGAGGGGGGCATTTCCGACGATGTGCCCATCGTCATGGCAGGCGGCGTCTGGGCGCTCAAGGACTGGAACGACTGGATCGACAATCCGGAACTGGGCGCGATCATGTTCCAGTTCGGCACCCGTCCGCTGCTGACGCAGGAAAGCCCGATCCCGCAGGCGTGGAAGGAACGGCTGATGCAGCTGGAGCCGGGCGACGTGCTGCTCCACCGCTTCTCGCCGACCGGCTTCTACAGTTCGGCCGTCCGCAATCCCTTCCTGCGCTCCCTGGAAGCCCGATCGGAACGGCAGATCCCGTTCAGCACCGAACAGGCCGGCGACCATACGCATCAACTCGACGCCGGCGTGAAGGGCAAGAATTTCTGGGTGACGCGCGGCGACCTTCTGCGCGCCCGCGAATGGGTGGGGCAGGGCTTCACCTCCGCGCTCAAGACGCCGGACAATACGCTCGTCTTCGTGACGGAGGAGGAAAAGGCCGAAATCCGCAAGGACCAGACCGATTGCATGGGCTGCCTCAGCCAGTGCGCCTTTTCGAGCTGGATGGACAGCGAGACCAATTCGACCGGCCGCCTGGCCGATCCGCGCAGCTTCTGCATCCAGAAATCGCTGCAGGAGGCCGTTCATGGCGGCGACCTCGACAAGAATCTGCTCTTCGCGGGCCATGGCGCCTACAAGTTCAAGCAGGACCCCTTCTATTCGAACGGGTTCGTGCCGACCGTGAAGCAACTTGTCGACCGCATCCTGACCGGCGACTGATGGCGGACATTCAGGGATTGGCGGTGCTGCACTACGACACGCCGCATTTTGAGGTCGTGCGTCCGGGACAGTTCGTCCTTTGCGCGGTTTCCGGCGCGCGCATCGATCTGGAAGACCTCAAATATTGGAGCGCGGAGTTTCAGGAGGCCTATAGGGGACCGGAGGAAGCGACCCGTTCCTTCCTGAAGCATCGCGGCGCGGATTTTCGGTAAAGTCCTGAATTCAGGCGAATTGCTGGAATTTTATCGGGACCGGCCAGGCCCCGGGCCTTTTTGCACGACGGCGGTTCAAGGCTCTGCTTTTTCCATCCGGCGCTTTTATGTCTCCGCCTGCCGCACTTATCCTATTCCTTTGTCCCCGCTGATGGTTTATCCTTCATGAACGAAGCGACGGAGATCGCTCGACCAAGGAAGGATGTAAGCGATGTCGCGGATCGACATTTTTGGTGATCGCCTCTGTGTTGTGACGAGTCTGCTGATCGTGGGCTGGTTCCTTTATAATGTGGCGTTCTGACGGGCGTCCACCTCGTTCCGGACGGCTCGCTTCCACCCGCAGGACGGATTCTGCGTCCCCCATATCGTGAAACCTGTGGTCTCGCCGTCTTAAGCAAAGCTTTCTTCCATCTCTCTACAAATTGAGTAGATATATTGCCGAGCGCAACGCTCCGCGGCTTTTGAAGGATGTCAGCTTGCTCCGCGTCACCAACGGCTAAAGCGCACGGTACTGAAGCGACGACGCAAGGTTTCGTGTTCCTCCTCGACAGGAGAAGACGATGACCCAGAATGCCACTCGTGCCCGCCGGCAACGCCGTTTCGGCTCCAGCCCGCAAATCCACATCCCCCATTCCTCCTGGACACGTCCTGAACGCGCGTCCGAAACCGCGACGCCGGTCAAACCCGACGAGTTCTGGAGCCGCCTGGGGCTTTAAACCCAGGCGCTCGCGAAAGGGGGGTGGGCCGCCGGGACCGTGGTTCAGGGGAGTCTACGCCCCCCGCCGCCTTTCGCCATGAGCCGCCTTCTCAATTCCCGCCGTCCAGCAGCCGCCGTGCGATCACCTGCGCCTGGATTTCCCCCGCGCCCTCGAAGATGTTCAGGATGCGCGCATCCGCGAGCAGGCGGCTCACCTGATATTCGGTCGCAAAGCCGTTGCCGCCATGAATCTGCAACGCATTGTCCGCCGCCGCCCAGGCGACGCGGGCGCCGATCAGCTTGGCCATGCCGGCCTCCAGGTCGCAGCGCTTCCCCTCATCCTTGCGGCGCGCGGCGAAATAGGTGAGCTGGCGCGCGCCCATGATCTCCGCCGCCATCATCGCCAGCTTGTTGGCGACACGGGGGAAGTCGAAGATCGGGCGGCCGAACTGCTTGCGGTCGAGCGCATAGGAAAGGCCGATGTCGAGCGCGGCCTGCGCCACGCCGATGGCGCGGGCGGCCGTCTGGATTCGCGCGGATTCGAATGTCGCCATGAGCTGCTTGAAGCCCTGCCCCTCAACGCCCCCCAGCAGGTTCTGGGCGGGCACGCGGAAATCGTCGAAGCCGATCTCATATTCCTTCATGCCGCGATAGCCGATCACCTCGATCTCGCCGCCGCTCATGCCCGGCGTGGGGAAGGGATCGGCCACCGTGCCGCGCTGCTTGGGCGCGATCAGCATGGAAAGGCCGCTGTAATTCTTCGTGCCGGGATCGGTGCGGACCAGCAGCGTCATCACGTCTGCGCGGGCGGCGTGGGTGATCCAGGTCTTGTTGCCGTTCACCCGATATTCGCCATCGGCCAGCGCCGCGCGAGTGCGCAGCGAACCCAGGTCCGAACCGGTGTCGGGCTCCGTGAAGACGGCGGTCGGCAGGATCGATGCATTGGCGATCTGCGGCAGCCAATGGGCCTTCTGCCCGTCGGTGCCGCCGGTCAGGATCAGTTCCGCCGCGATTTCGGATCGGGTGGCGAGCGACCCCACGCCGATCCATCCGCGCGACAGTTCCTCCGACACGACGCACATGGCGGTCTTGCCCATGCCCAGCCCGCCGAACGCTTCCGGAATGGTCATGCCGAACACGCCCATTGCGCCCAGTTCCTCGACCAGGGGCAGGGGGATCAACTCGTCCTTCAGATGCCAGTCATGGGCGAAGGGCGCGACCTTCTCGTTCGAAAAGGCGAAGAACTGCTCGCGCACCATGTCGAACATTTCGTCCAGCCCGCAATTTTCCAGCGTGGCATGACCCCGCCGGGCAATGAGGTGGCGGGCGATGGCCGATTTCACCGCCTGCCCGCCGCCCTCACGGACAAGGGTGCGGAAAGCAGGCGCGTCGAGCGTCGACAGGTCGTCGGTCAGGTCGGTGGCGCGGATCACCTCGCCCTGGTTCATGGAAATGCCGCCCAGCATCTGCGCGCCATATTCCGCGAAGAGGAGTTGGGCGAGCAGCGCCTCGACCTCCCCGAACGCGCCCTGCGCGTCGAGATGGGCGGCCCAGTTGGCGACCTCCCGCATCATCTCCGCATAGGAGGCGAACCAGCCGAAGCCGTGGACGACATGCTGCTCCACATCGGCCAGCACGCGGTCGACCTGTCCCTTGTCGTTGGCGATGCGCGCCTTCACCTGCGGTTGGACGGCGGCGACGAAGGCCTGTGCGGCATCCGCCGCGCCCGAAAGCAGCGCGGGAAGGCTGGGAAGGACCAGCACCGTCTTTTCCAGTTCCATCGCCGCGCTCATCCTTCGCCGGCCTGTTTCTTGTTGGCCGTCGCCATCGCCTTGGCGTCCAGCCCGCCGACGAGATTGCCGGTCATCAGCTGGTTATGCGCATGGGCCAGGTGGTGCATGTGGAACACGCCGTCCATCGCCTGCCGCTTGCCGCGCAGGTCTTCCACGAAGTTGAACGCCTGCTTGGTAAGCGCCATTCCGAAGCGGTCATGCTGGGCGATTTCGGCGGCGATCTTCGCGACTTCCTCACGCAGCGCCTCGCGCGGGAAAATCTCGTTCACCATGCCGAACTGATAAGCGCGCTGGGCCGGCATGCGGCGGCCGAGCAGCAGCAGTTCGCGGGCGACGCGCGGCGGCAGTTCGAAGGCATGGGCGAAATATTCGACGCCCGGCTGGGCCATGCGCTGCACCGGGTCCTGGAAGAAGGCGTCCTCCGACGCGACGATCAGGTCGCAGACCCAGGCCAGCATCAGCCCGCCCGCGATGCAGGCGCCCTGCACCATGGCGATCATCGGCTTGGGAATTTCCTGCCAGCGGCGGCAGAGGCCGAGATAGCCGTCCTGCTCCAGCACATATTGCCGCTCCGCGCCGCCCTTGTTGAGGTGATCCCACCATAGGGTCGTGCGGAACCGGGGCATGTTGCTGTCCTTCTCCGGCGTGCCGATGTCGTGGCCGGCGGAAAAATGCTTGCCTTCGCCGCCCAGCACGATGACCTTCACGTCATCATCCTCGACCGCGCGCTTGAACGCGTCGTCGAGCTGCCCAAGCAGCCGGTAATTCTGCGCATTGCTATATTGCGGGCGGTTCAGCATCACCCATGCGACGCCGTCCTCGACCCTGTAGGTCACATATTCAGGCTGCACTTCCTCGGACATGGTCGCTCTCCTCAGCGCGGCGGCATGCGCAGGCCGCCGTCCAGCCGCACATATTCGCCGTTCCAATAGTCATTCTCGATCATCGCCAACGCCATGGCGGCAAATTCTTCCGGCTTGCCGAAGCGCTTGGGGAAGGGGACCGTGGCCGACAGCGCGTCGCGCACCTTGTCGCTCGCCCGCGCCATCAGCGGCGTGTCGAAAATGCCGGGCAGGATCGCGTTGACGCGGATGCCCTCGCCCATCAGGTCGCGGGCCATCGGCAGGGTGAGGCTGACGATGCCGCCCTTCGACGCGCTATAGGCCGCCTGGCCGATCTGGCCGTCCACCGCCGCCGCGCTGGATGTGTTGATGATCACGCCCCGCGCATTGTCCTCCAGCGGCTCCAGCGTCAGCATCCCCGCCGCCGACTTGGCGCAACAGCGGAAGGTGCCGATCAGGTTGATCTGGACGATCCGCTCGAACTGGTCGGTGGGGAAGGCCCTGATCGCGCCGGTTTCGCGGTCGCGCGAGGCGGTCTTGACGACATTGCCGGTGCCTGCGCAATTGACGATGATCCGTTCCTGCCCATGGGCGGCGCGGGCCTGTTCGAATCCCGCATCGACCGATGCTTCGTCGGTGACGTCGACCTTGCAGAAGGTGCCGCCGATTTCGGCCGCAACCCTGTTCCCCGTCTCCTCGTTGAAGTCGAACAGGGCGACCTTCACCCCCCTGGCGGCGAGCGCGCGGGCGGTCGCTTCGCCCAGCCCGGATGCGCCGCCCGTCACGATGGCGGCAACGCTGTTGTCGAGTTTCATGCTTCTGTTCCCTCCTGGGCAGGGCGCTGGGCGATCGCGCCTTCGGCGGCCAGCGCATCGAGCGCCGCATCGTCGAGGCCGAGCCACTGGCCCAATATCTCGCGGCTATGTTCGCCCACGCGGGGCGGGCAATATCGGTAGTCGGCGGGCGTGGCGGACAGCTTGCCTGGATAGGCGACGGTCGGAATCTCCACCCCATCCTCTTCCCGGCGGAAGCGGTGGACGGTCTGCCGCGCCTCGATGAAAGGGTCTTCGAACACGTCCCTGATCGTATTGACCGGCCCGGCGGGCACGCCCGCGGCGACGAAGCGCGCCATCAGTTCGTCGCGGGCGAAGGGGCGGACGATCTCCTGCACCTTCGCCTCGATTTCCTCGCGGTTGATCAGCCGCTGGGCGCTGGTGGCGAAACGCGGATCGGTGCCGAGTTCCGAATGGCCCATTTCCGTGCAGAAGGCGCGGAACTGCCGGTCGTTGCCAATGGCGATGATCATCACCCCGTCCGCCACCTCGAACGTCTTGTAGGGCACGACGGTCGGATGGCGGTTGCCCAGACGCCCCGGCACCACATTGCCGACGAGCCAGTTCATGCCCTGATTGGCGAGCATCGCGATCTGGGTGTCGAGCAGCGACACGTCGATCTGCTGCCCCTCGCCGGTTCGTTCGGCATGACGCAGCGCCATCAGGATGGAGACGGTGGCGAACATGCCGGTCGACAGGTCCGCCATGGCGACGCCGGCGCGCAGCGGGCCGCCATCCTCTTCCCCCGTGATGCTCATGAAGCCGCCCATGCCCTGCGCCACGAAGTCGTAGCCGCCGCGATCGGCATAGGGGCCGGTCTGGCCGAAGCCGGTGATGGAGCAATAGACGAGGCGAGGGTTCACGCCACGAAGGCTTTCATAATCGAGGCCGTATTTCTTCAGGCCGCCGACCTTGAAATTCTCGACCACTATGTCGGCCTGCGCGGCGAGCTTGCGGATGAGGTCCGCGCCCTGCGGCGTCGCAAGGTTGATCGCGGCGGAACGCTTGTTGCGGTTGCAGGACAGATAATAGGCGCTGGTGCCGATCTCCGGCTCGCCATCCGCGCCGGTCAGATAGGGCGGCCCCCAGGCGCGGGTGTCGTCGCCATGGCCGGGCAGCTCGATCTTGATCACATCCGCGCCGAAATCGGCCAGGATCTGCGTCGACCAGGGGCCCGCGAGGACCCGCGAAAGGTCCAGCACCTTCACCCCTTCGAGAGCGCGGGCGTTCATGCCTGCGCTCCCGTCATCATCCTGTCGTCGGAAAATCGCATCCGCTCCTGTCCCTGAAGTTCTGCTGCATCGCTTGACTCAACAGATAGCGGGACAGGGCGGCTAGCGCAATGATTTTTGCACTATAGGATAGTTTTCAGATCATTTCTTGCCCGCCGTGGCGAGATAGGCGATCAGATTGGCGCGATCCGCGGGGTTGGGCAGGCCCGCGAAGATCATCTTGCTGCCCGGCACCTTCGCCGTCGGCTTGGCCAGGAAGGCGTCGAGCGACTTTGCGTCCCAACGGATCTTGGCGTTCTTCATCGCCGCCGAATAGGCGAAACCCGGAACCGTGCCGGACGTCCGGCCCACCACGCCGGCCAGCGAAGGGCCCAGCCGGTTGACCCCCGGATCGACAGTGTGGCACGCCATGCAGCGGGCGAAAACCGCCTTGCCCTTGGCGGCGTCGCCCGCCTGGGCGAGTGCGGGGCTCGCAATCAGCGTGGCAGCGGCAAGCGCGACGAATTTCGAAATCATCAGTTATCCTCTTCCCTTCATCACTGGCTGGAATCTATACCAGTGTGCACAAATAACAAATAGCAGCCTGAGTCTGAACAGGAATTGAAGATCGGGCCGGAAGAAGGACATGCGATGGAGGGTGGTGGAGAGGCCATGCGGCGCTTCGGACCGCTGGGAATGGTCCTGGCCCTGCTGGTGAACCTGATGTTCGCGCTCAACGTGATCGCGATGAAGGTGGTGGTGGACGCCACCGCGCCGCTGCTGTCGGTGGCGCTGCGCATGGGGGTGGTGTTCCTGCTGTGCGCGCCCGCGATCCGGTCGCTGCCCGGGCGGACGGGCTGGCTGGCGCTCTACGGGTTCCTGAACGGCGGCCTGTTCCTGCTGCTGCTGAACATCGCGCTGTTCATGGCCACCAATGTCGGCGCCCTGGCCATTGCGGGGCAGCTCAGCGTGCCTTTCTCCCTGCTGCTGGGCGTGCTGCTGCTGGGGGAGAAGCTCAACGCGCGCAAGGTCGCGGGGGTCATGCTGGCCTTTGCCGGAGTCGCGGCGCTGGTTTTCGATCCGCACATCCTGACCGAAGTGCCTGCCGTGCTGGTGATGGCGAGCGCGGCGATGACCTGGGGCGGCGCCACGCTGGTGCAGCGCAGGCTGGCGGGTGTCAGCGTGATGAACGGCCAGGCCTGGAATGGCCTGATGGGCGCCCTGACCCTCGCTCCCTTCGCGCTGATGTTCGAACGGCCGGCCATCGCCGGCCTGGCGCATGTCGGATGGGTGCCGGCGGCCTGGTTCGCCTTCAGCTGCCTTGGGTCGACGATCATCGGGCAGGGAACGCTGGCCTGGCTGCTCCAGCGCTATCCGATCTCGACGATCATGCCGTTGATGCTGGCGGCGCCGGTGATGTCGACGGTGTTCGCCTCGCTTTATTTCGGAACCCCCATCACCGCCGTGATGATCGGCGGCGGGACGCTGGCGCTGGCCGGCGTGACGATCATCGCCCTGTCGCCGGACCGCAAGGCGAGGGGCTGAGCTTCACGTCTCGGATAGGGTTGGAAAGCGATGTTTCCACGGACCTCCCAATCCCCGGAAAGTCTCTCACCCATTCGACGCATATGCCGGCAACAACAAAAAAGCCGCCCGGTGAGGGGCGGCTTTCCTGTTATCGTCCGGAAAGGAAAACTCAGGCTTCTTCGGCCGGAGCTTCTTCGGTTTCCACGGCGATTTCGCCGGGTTCCGCATTCGGATCGTAGTCTTCGGTGAAGCCGCTTTCGTCCTTTTCGAACAGATCGGCCATCACATCGACGCCCTGCGACTGAAGTTCGGCTTCCTCCGGCGAGCGGGCGACGTTCACCGTGACGGTGACGGCCACTTCCGGATGCAGCGCGACCTTGACGTCGAACACGCCGAGCGTCTTGATCGGGCGCTCCAGAACCACCATCGCCTTGGTGACGTTGGTGACGCCATCGGCGTGCAGCGCTTCGACGACGTCACGGACGGCGACGGAACCATAGAGGTGGCCGGCGTTCGACGACTGGCGGATCAGGACGATCTGCTTGCCGTTCACGCCTTCGGCAGCCTTTTCGGCGTCCGAGCGGCGAGCGGCGTTGTCGGCCTCGATCTTCGCGCGGTTCGCTTCGAAGACCTTCTTGTTGGCGGCGTTCGAACGCAGCGCCTTCTTGTTGGGCAGCAGGTAGTTACGCGCGTAACCGTCCTTCACGGTGACGACGTCGCCGATGGCGCCCAGCTTCTCGATGCGTTCAAGGAGAATGATTTCCATGGGTCTTTCTCCCTTACTTCACGATATAGGGCAGCAGGCCCAGGTGACGGGCGCGCTTGATGGCCTGGGCCAGCTCGCGCTGCTTCTTGGCGGACACCGCGGTGATGCGGCTGGGGACGATCTTGCCGCGCTCGGACACGAAGCCCTGCAGCAGACGGACGTCCTTGTAATCGATCTTCGGCGCATCCTTGGCGGCGAAGGGGCAGCTCTTGCGGCGGCGGAAAAACGGGCGTGCCATGGTTCAGATCTCCTTATTCGCCGGCGGCTTCTTCGCGCTCGCGGCGCGGGCCGCGATCGCCCCCACGATCATTGCGGTCGCCACGATCGCCGCGCGGACCGCGTTCGGCGCGTTCCTGCTTGCGCATCATGACCGACGGACCGGTCTCCAGCTCATCGACCTTGATGGTCATGTAGCGGATGATGTCTTCGTTAATCTGCGTCTGGCGCTCCAGTTCCGCGACGACGCCGGCCGGGGCGTCGATGTTCAGCATCACATAATGCGCCTTGCGGTTCTTGGCGATCTTGTAGGCCAGCGAGCGCAGGCCCCAGGTCTCGACCTTGGTCACCTTGCCCTGCATATCCTCGACGATCTTGGTGGCGGTTTCCGCCAGAGCGTCCACCTGCGCCTGTGCCAGATCCTGGCGCGCAAGGAACACATGCTCGTAAAGAGCCATGGGTATTGCCTCATCTGTTGGCCGATCGCTGACGCCCACCCCATGTGGAACGCCCCTCCGGCTGTCGTCTCAAGCATTGATTCGCGCGACCGCGAGTCACCCCGGGTCGTACGAAGCGGCGCCTATGACGGAAATGCGCGGGAAAGGCAAGGGCGGATCGGCGCAGCAGGGGCACGCAATTTTACCGTTCGGGATGAGCTTGTCGAAGCCCTTTTCTTCTTTAATCTCGGTTGCAAGGATTGACGGGCGGGGCTTCGGCAGGTTCAGCCCGAACGGAGGGGGGTATCTTATGGCGGTCGGAATAGCGGCCCTGTCGCTGATATTGCTGATGGTCGCGGCCTATCGGGGGATGAGCGTCATCGTGATGGCGCCGCTGCTGGCGATGCTGGCCGTGTTCCTGACCGATCCCGCCGCCGTGCCAGCGGTCTTTTCCGGCGTCTTCATGGAAAGGGTGGGAAGCTTCCTGAAGCTTTATTTCCCGGTATTCCTGCTCGGCGCGCTGTTCGGCAAGCTGATAGAGGTTTCCGGCTTCTCGCGCGCGATCGTGACCGCCGTGATCGGGCTAGTGGGGGCAGGCCAGGCGATCCCCGCGATCATGCTGGTGTCGGCGCTGCTGACCTATGGCGGCGTTTCGGTGTTCGTGGCGGTGTTCGCCGTCTATCCCTTCGCCGCGGAGATGTTCCGGCAGGGCGACATTCCCAAGCGGCTGATACCCGCGACCATCGGTCTTGGCGCCATCACCTTCACCATGGATGCGATGCCGGGAACGCCGCAGATCCAGAACATCATCCCGACCAGCTTCTTCGGCACGACCGCCTGGGCGGCGCCGGTGCTGGGGCTGGCAGGATCGGTCTGCATCATGGGTCTGGGCCTCACCTATCTGGGCTGGCGCAGGCGCGCGATGCAGGCGGCGGGGGAGGGCTATGGCGCGCCGGAGACGCTGGTAAACGAGCCGGAAGCCGCGGACCGGGGCGATCGGACCGTGCATCCGCTGATCGCCCTGCTGCCGCTGCTGGTGGTGGGATTGGGCAATCTGGCGCTGACCATGCTGATCCCGCGCCTTGTGGCGGGGGATGAGGTGGCCGTGTCGCTGGCCGGCCTGACCGATCCCGTCGTGGTGAAGGTGGCTCAGGTCGCCGCGCTCTGGGCGGTGGAGGGCGCCTTGCTGCTGGGCATCGGGACGATCCTGCTCTTCGCCTTCCCGCAAGTGGCGCGGCGCTTTGCCGATGGGTCGAAGGCGGCCGTGGGCGGCGCGCTGCTGGCGGGGATGAATACAGCGGTCGAATATGGCTTCGGCGCGGTGATCGCCGCGCTGCCGGGTTTCCTGGCGGTGAAGGAAGCGCTGAAGGCCGTGCCCGATCCACTGGTCAATGAGGCGATTACCGTGACGTCGCTTGCCGGCATCACCGGCTCGGCTTCGGGTGGGCTGTCGATCGCGCTTGCCGCCATGGCGGAACAGTTCGCGGCGGCGGGCGATGCGGCGGGCATCCCGCGCGAGGTGCTGCACCGGGTGGCCTCCATGGCGAGCGGGGGGATGGACAGCCTGCCGCACAATGGCGCGATCATCACCTTGCTGGCGGTGACGGGCTTGACGCACCGGCAGGCCTATAAGGATATTTTCGCCCTGACGCTGATCAAGACCTTCACCGTCTTCGTGGTGATCGCGGTCTATTATCTGACGGGGCTGGTATAGGACGCCCCGGAGCGCGGCTCCGGGGCGTATCGGCCTTAGCGGATCGCGCCGGTGACGACCGATGCGATGATGCCGCTGGCGATCGCGACCAACAGCGCGTCATTGCCCGAACGAACCCAATGATAGCCGCGCGGCGGGGTGCGCAGGCGATAGCCGCGATAATTGTCGATCACGCGATAGTTGCTCGCATGGCGGCGGTCGAAACGCTGGCCCTTGGCCCAGCGGCGATGATTGTCCTTGCGGATCACCGTGGTCTTGGTGACGGTGCGGCCATGGGGGCCATGCTTCACCACCTGATGCACTTCCCGCTGCGGCGCGGCCTGGGCCTGGCTGACGACCATGGGGCTTGCGATCATGGTGGTGGCGGTCAGCGCCGCGAGAAACTTCCTGAACATGGACTTGCTCCTTCTTCTTCGATCTTGCCGCCGGCTGTCCGGCGTTGAAGCAGAAGTAGGACGCATTTGTCGCAGGCTTGTGCCATCGGTCAGCAAAGAATGTCGGAAATTGTAACAGATGCGGAATTAGTCTGAATATCGGTTCATAATTCCTGTTTTTCCAATGATTTGCATGAATGTCCGTTCAGCTTTTCGAAGAAAAGCGCATTTCCATTTTCCGCCTGAGCCATGGCATGGAAGGCTTCGGGGCTTCGTTCCGGAGCGCGCTGCGTCAGGTGGATCGGACGCAGGCTGGACGCTCCAGGTTTCTGTCGCCACATCTGCTTTGTCGCCAGCCGGCGCCCCCTTTGGCGCACGATGGTGGGTAGAAGGCGCGGATGAGGTCAGTCGGAAAGCGGCGTTGCCGTCACGACCATGCGCTGGAGCAGGATCGGACGGTCCTTGCCCTCCAGCACGGGTGCGGGCCGGAGACCGGGGACGCCGCCCCAGGGGCCGACGCCCAGGCCGAACAGCAGGGCGCAGGCCGACAGGCCCAGAATGGCGGTCTTGATCATGATCTCCCTTTCGCAATGCCCTGCGGGCGTCATGGGGGGGCGATAGGCGGCGCTTGTCGCAGGACTGTGCCGGCAGCCGGAAAAATTGTGAGAAAATGTAACGGGCAGGGGGAATTGAATGTTTCCCGCGAAGGCGGGAGCCCGGTCCAAGACCCGGAACCGGCGCCCTGCCTGCGCCATGAACAAGCCATGGCCTATTCGTGGCGCAGGGCGTCTATCGGGTTGAGCGCGGCGGCGCGGCGGGCCGGAAAATAGCCGAAGACGACACCGATCGCGGCCGAGAAGAGAAAGGCGATCAGATTCACCTTCACATCGAAGATGAAGGGCACCTGCATCAGCGGAGCGATCGCGACCGAGGCGATCAGCGCCAGGAACAGGCCGATCAGCCCGCCCAGACAGGACAGCACGATGGCTTCGACCAGAAACTGCATCAGCACTTCGCGAGCGACCGCGCCGATGGCGAGGCGGATGCCGATCTCGCGGGTGCGCTCCGTCACCGACACCAGCATGATGTTCATGATGCCGATGCCCCCCACCAGCAGGGAAATCGCCGCCACCGCCGCCACGATCTGCGTCAATATGGTGGTGGTGCCGGTCAGCGTGTCGCTGATCTGCTTGGTGTCGAAGACGTTGAAATTATCTTCCGCGCCCGGCTTCACCTTGCGGCGTTCGCGCATCAGCTCCTCCAGGCTGGTCTGGACCGTGCTGGTGTCATAGGCGTCGTCCACCGCGACCATGATCTGGCTGATGTCGCGGTCGCCGGTGAAGCGGCGCTGGACGAATTTGATCGGCATGACCACCACATCGTCCTGATCCCCGAAGCCGCCCTGGCCCCGTGTCGCGAGCGCGCCGATCACCTGGCAGGATACGCCCTTGATGCGTATGCGCTTGCCGATGGGGTCATTGCTCTGGAACAGGTTGGTGCGCACCGTATTGCCGATGATGCAGACGGGTTTTCCCGCTTCCTCCTCCTCCGGCATGAAAAGGCGGCCGGTGTCGGCCTTCCAGCTTTGCACCTCGAAATAGGCGGCGGTGGTGCCATAGACGGTGGTGGACCAGTTGCTGCCTTCATAGATGGCCGTGCCGCTCGACTGCACCATCGGCGCGACCGCGCGGACGCCGGTAAGCTGGTTCTCGATGGCGGTCAGGTCGGCGGGCTTGAAGTCGGGCGGGCGCGGTCCGCCGCCGCCCCGGCCGAACCCCTGGCCGGGACGAAGTTGCAGCACATTGGCGCCAAGCGAGCTGATCTGTTCGCGCACGGCGGCGGTCGCGCCATTGCCCAGCGTGACCATGGTGACGACCGCCGCCACGCCGATGATGATGCCCAGCGTGGTGAGGAAGCTGCGCAGCTTGTGCCGGTTGATCGCGCGAAAGGCGAGGATGACGGTGGTGCCCAGCATCTTCAGCGCGCGCCTTCGTTCATTTCCGTCATCCCTGCGGAAGCGGGAATGACGGGGGAAAATATCGCCATCACGCCGTCACTCCCTGCTCGACCCGCTCCACCAACCCATCCTTGAAATGCACGATGGTCCGCGCGAAGGCCGCCATGTCCGGCTCATGCGTCACCATCAGCACGGTGATGCCGCCATTGCGGTTGAGGTCGGTCAGCAGTTCCATGATCTCCACCGATCTTTCGGAATCGAGGTTGCCGGTCGGCTCGTCCGCCAGCAGCACGTCGGGCTGGGTCACGATGGCGCGGGCGATGGCGACGCGCTGCTGCTGCCCGCCGGACAGTTCGGCGGGCGTATGGTCCCACCAGTCCTTCAGGCCCACCTTGTCGAGCGCCGCCATGCCCGCCTCATATCGGGTCTTCTTGTCCTCGCCGCGATAGAGCAGGGGCAGTTCGACATTTTCCAGCGCCGTGGTGCGGGACAGCAGGTTGAACCCCTGGAACACGAAGCCCAGATAGCGGCGGCGCAGCAGGGCGCGCTGGTCGCGATCGAGCGTTTCGACATGGCGGCCCTTGAACAGGAACTCCCCGCCGGAGGGCACGTCGAGGCAGCCCAATATGTTCATCGTCGTCGACTTGCCGGAGCCCGAAGGTCCCATGACCGCCACGAAATCGCCTTGCGCAATGTCGAGGTCGATGCCCTTCAGCGCCTGAAAGGCGGTCGGGCCGGAGCCATAGACCTTGGTGACGCCGCGAAGGGAGATGATCGGATCGGCGGCCATGCGCGTCAGGTTCCGCTCTGCCGGCCGGTGCCGCGCGGCTCGCCGCCCTGGCCCTTCGGCGCCGATGGCGCGACCGGCGCGGTTTCGGCCTTCCCGTCGCCCGAATTGCCGAGCTTCCCGACAGTGGCCGGGCTGCCGTCGGTGGACCGGCCGCCTTCCGTCCGGCGGTTGCGGTCGCGCGGCCCGCCGCCCTGCGAACCGCCATCGGCCTGATCCTCCGCCGGCGCCTGCTGGCCCGCCGCAAGCTGCCCGGTGATGACGCGCATGCCCGGTTTCAGGTCGCCGCCCGTGATGACCGTGCGCGCGCCGTCGCTGGCGCCGACGGTCACCTGCACGGCCTTGGGATTGCCGTCCTCGCCCACGACATAGACGGTCTGGCTGCTGCCGATGCCGAAACTGACCTGCCGGCTCGCGCCGCCGCGCCGGAACCTGCGGGGGCCGGGGACGATCTGGCTGGTGATGCCGCCGCCCTGGTTGCCCGCGCTGGGCTTGAAGCGAAGCGCGCTGTTGGGGACCAGCAGCACGTCATGCAGTTCCTGCGTCACGATGTCGGCGGTCGCGGTCATGCCGGGGCGCAATATCTCGTCCTTGTTGTCCACCGACAGCACCGCCGTATAGGCGACGACGGTGCCCGTCGTGCTGCTGGCCGCGCTGCCGCCCGACGAGGAGGAGGAACTGCTGCTGCTGGCGCTGTTGGAGCCCACATTGACCCGCGTCACCCGCGCCGGAAAGGTGCGGCCGGGGAAGGCGTCGACGGAGAAATTGGCGCTCTGGCCCTCCTTCACCTGTCCCACATCCGCCTCGTCGACGGAAACCTCCACCTCCATCTGGGTCAGGTCTTCCGCAATGGTGAAGAGCACCGGCGCATTGAGCGAGGCGGCGACGGTCTGGCCCGGCTCTATGTCGCGGGACAGGACGACGCCGGTCACGGGCGAGACGATCTGGGCGATGGAAAGATTGGTCTGCGCCGTGGAAAGCTGCGCCTGGGAAACGCGAACCTGCGCCTGTGCGGAGCGGAGGTTGGCGAGGGCGGAGCTATAGTCGGCCCGGGCGGCGTCCAGTTCCGTCCTGGCGGGAACGCGCCCGCCGGAAAGCTTGAACACGTTGAGCTGGCGGTCGAGCGTCGCCCTGGCCAGCGCCGCCTGCGCTTCCGCCTGCGCCACGCTGGCCTGCGAGGAGGAAAGCTGCGCGCGGTTCTGGTTGATCGTGTCCACCAGCCGCCGGGTGTCGAGTTCGGCCAGCTTCTGCCCCCTGGTCACGCGGTCGTTCACATCGACATAGACCGCCGTGATCTTGCCCGACTGTTCGGAACCGACATCGACCTGATTGATGGGCTTCAGATTGCCGGTGGCGGATACGGAGACGGTAAGGTCGCCCTTGCGCACTTCCCGCGTCGCATAATTGGGCTTGTCGTCGCCCGAAAAGCAGCGCGCAAGCAGCAGGATGAGGATCAGCAGGGCGACGCCCACCGCGCCCCGGACCACCCATTTGCGCCACGGCTTTTCCGGCCGCGCGCCAAGAAAGTCGTTGATGTCCTGATCGCTGGTCACATCATTGCTCGTCTTTTTGCTCATGAGGGGGGACGGCCTTCCATATTCTGCCAGCCGCCGCCCAGCGCATTGTAAAGCTGGGCCAGGCCAAGGACCTCGTCGGATTGCGCGCCGGCAAGGCTGTTGCGCGCGTTCAAAAGCGAATTCTCGCTCTGGGAAAGCGTCTGGAAATCGATCAGGCCCGCCTGATACTGGCTGCGCGCCAGTATCGCGGCATTGTTCGACGCTTCATAGGCGGTCGCGAACTCCGCCTTGCGGGCGCGTGCGCTCGACAGCGACGCCATGGCATTCTCCACATCCTCCAGCGCGGACAGCACCGCCTGCTTGTAGGCGGCGAGGGCGGCGTCGGTGGCCGCCCGTTGCGAACGGACCTGCGAGGCGAGGCGTCCGCCGTCGAAGATGACCTGCGCCACATTGGCGAATACGCCGCCGGTGACCAGGCTGAACAGGTCTTTGAAACTGTTGGATGTGGTGCCGATATTGCCGCTGATACCAAGGGAAGGATAAAGCTGCGCCTGCGCCACGCCGATGCGCGCCGTCGCGGCGGCCAGCGCCCGTTCGGCCGAGCGCACGTCCGGCCGCTGACGCAGCGTGTCGGCGGGAATGCCGGTGGCGATCTGCGCGGGCGCGGCGGGAATCGGCGCCGGCGTTTCAAGGCTCCGGGTCGCTTCGCCGGGCGCCTGCCCCGTCAGCACGGCGATACGGTTGAGGCTGCCCCGAAGGCTCGCCTCAAGCTGCGGGACGGTGGCGTTGGTCTGCGCCAGTTGCGCCCGCGCCTGCTCCGCGTCGATCGAGGAGACGAGGCCCGCCTGAAGCCGCCAGTTGGCGATGTTGTAATTGTCCTGCTGGATCGCCTGCGTCTCCCGCGCGACGCGCAACTGCTCCTGCGCCAGACGCGCCTGCACATAGTTGGTGACGAGTTCGGAGACGATCGTCGCCCGCACACTGGCCAGGTCATAGCCGGATGCGGCAAGATCGGCCCGCGCGGCCTCCGCCGAACGGGACAGTTCACCGAACAGGTCGACCTGCCAGCTTGCATTGGCGCCGACGGAATAGCTGCTCGACCAGTTGGAGCCGCCGCCGCCGATCGGATTGCCGCTGGGGTCCAGCCGCCCGCCCGCATCCCGGCTGCTGTAGTTGCGCCCGCCGCTGGCCGATCCGTTCACCTGCGGCAGGAAGGCGGCCCTTGCCTGCCGCAGCGACTCCCGCGCCTGGCGCAGACGCGCCTGCGCCTGAACGATGTCCAGATTGTTGGCGATCGCCCGGTCGATCAGGCCGCTCAGCGCCGGATCGTCGAACCGCGTCCACCAGGTGCCAAGCTCCGCTTCGTCGAGCGGAGCGCCGCCGCCCTGGCTATAGGCCGCCGGCACGCCGAGCGCTGCGGGGGCAGGGGCGCGATAATCGGGACCGGCTGCGCAGCCCGACAGGACCAGCGCGGTTCCCGTGATCCATCCAAAGCGATATCGCACCTTTTCCTTATACTCCGTCATCGTTAAAGGCGGTCCTCCAACGAGAACTGCCGAAATGGGCCGGGCGCCTCAACGGCATTTGTGTCTCAAAGTGTAACGACTTTGAAAAATTGCGCTTTTGCAGGGGCGCGCATGTCAGAAGGTGGATGATGAGGGCATTTCTTTTTCCAGGTCAGGGCAGCCAGTCGGTCGGCATGGGCAAGGCGCTGGCCGATGCGAGCCCGGCCGCGAGGGAGCTGTTTCAGGAGGTCGATGACGCCCTGTCGCAGCATTTGTTCCGCATCATGGTGGAGGGGCCGGAAAGCGACCTGACGCTGACGGAAAACGCCCAGCCCGCGATCATGGCCAATGCGCTGGCGACCCTGCGCGTGATGCAGAAGGAAGGCGGCTTTTCGCTGGCGGAGAAGGGCGATTACGTCGCCGGGCACAGCCTTGGCGAATATAGCGCGCTGTGCGCGGCGGAGGCATTCGACATCGGCACCACGGCGAAGCTGCTGAAGCTGCGCGGGCGCGCAATGCAGGCGGCCGTGCCGGTGGGCGAGGGCGCGATGGCGGCCCTGCTGGGCGCGGACATCGAAAAGGCGCAGGCATTGGCGGAGGCGGCTGCGCAGGGTGAGGTCTGCACCGTCGCCAATGACAATGATCCGACGCAGGTGGTGATTTCCGGCCATCGCGGCGCGATCGAGCGCGCCGTCGCGCTGGTGAAGGACCATGGCATCAAGCGCGGCGTCCTGCTGCCGGTTTCCGCGCCCTTCCACTGCCCGCTGATGCAGCCCGCGGCGGAGGCGATGGAGGATGCCCTGGGCAAGGCGGCGATCAACACGCCGCTGCTGCCGGTCTATGCCAATGTGCTGGCAAGCGCGATCGCCGATCCGGACGAGATCAGGCTGCGGCTGGTCGAGCAGGTGACGGGCCGCGTGCGCTGGCGCGAATCCGTCGCCGCCATGTGGGACGCGGGCGTCACCGAATTCGTCGAACTGGGCGGCAAGGTGCTGGGTCCGATGGTGAAGCGCATCGCTCCCGACGCCACCGTGCGCAGTGTCGTGACGATGGACGATATCGAGGCCGCGCTGGGCGCGCTGTGAGCGGCGGCATGAGCAGCGCTCCCGTCCTGACCAGCCGTGACGGAGCCGTCCTGACGGTCACGCTCGACATGCCGGACCGGCGCAACCCGATCTCCGATCCGGCGATGGTCGACGCCCTGTGCGCGGTGTTCGAGCAGGCGGATCGCGACCTGTCGGTGCGGGTGGCGATCCTGACCGGGGCGGGCAGCGCCTTTTCATCGGGGGGCGACCTCAATGCCATGCGCCCCGATGCGGGCGGCCTGCGCGCGGGACTGCCGGCGCAGACGCGGCGCAACTACCGTGCCGGAATCCAGCGGCTGCCGCTGCTGTTCCAGGCGCTCGAACTGCCGGTGATCGCGGCGGTCAACGGCCCGGCCATCGGCGCGGGCTGCGACTTAACGCTGATGTGCGATGTCAGGATCGCGGCGCAATCCGCAAAATTCGCGGAATCCTTCGTCAAGCTGGGCATCGTTTCCGGCGATGGCGGCGCGTGGCTGCTGCCGCGCATCGTCGGCTTCTCCAAGGCGACCGAACTGGCGCTGACCGGTGAGACCATCGACGCGGAAGAGGCGCTGCGGATCGGGCTGGTGAGCGAGGTGGTGCCGGACGCCGACCTGCTGGCGGCGGCGCGCAGGGTGGCCGACAGGATCGCCGCCAATCCGCCCCATGCCACGCGGATGACCAAGCGGCTGCTGCGCGCGGCGCAGACGGCGGAATTGAACCAGATCATGGAAATGGCGGGCGCGATGCAGGCGCTGGCCCATGCGACGGCGGATCATGATGAGGCGATCGACGCCTTTTTCGAGCGCCGGACGCCGAACTTCAAGGGAGATTAGAATGTTCGATCTGACAGGCATGACCGCGCTGGTGACGGGCGCTTCGGGGGGCATCGGCTCGGCCATTGCGAAGGCCCTCGCCGCGCAGGGCGCCACGCTCGCCCTTTCGGGCAGCAATGAGGAGAAGCTGAAGGCCTTCGCCGCGGAACTGGGCGGGGACCACAAGACGCTCGTCTGCAACCTCGGCGACCCGGCGGCGGTCGACGCGCTGGTGGGCCAAGCGGTGGAAGCGCTGGGCGGCAAGCTCGACATCCTCGTCAACAATGCCGGCATCACCCGCGACAATCTGATCCTGCGCATGAAGGACGAGGAATGGTCGGACGTGATCGCCGTCAATCTGGAGGCCGCCTTCCGCCTGGCCCGCGCCGCCGCCAAGCCGATGATGAAGGCGCGTTTCGGCCGCATCATCTCCATCACCTCTGTCGTGGGCGTCACCGGCAATCCGGGACAGGCCAATTATGCCGCGTCCAAGGCCGGCATCATCGGCATGTCCAAGTCGCTGGGACAGGAACTGGCGAGCCGGGGCATCACCGTGAACTGCGTCGCGCCGGGCTTCATCCGTTCGGCCATGACCGACGCGCTGAACGATGCGCAGAAAGGCGCGATCCTCGCCAGGATTCCGGCGGGCGATCTGGGCGCGGGGGAGGACATCGGCGCGGCCGTGGTCTATCTCGCCAGCAAGGAAGCGGGTTACGTCACCGGCCAGACGCTGCACGTCAATGGCGGCATGGCGATGATCTGAGGGGGAAGGATCGGTCGGTCCCAAAGTCCCACGCTGCGGCTTTATTCCATCGCGGCCGAAAATTTTGGGCATTTGCAAAAGGGCAACCTTGTGCCATCGGGGCTGAGGAGTCGAATGCAGGTGGGGCGATGCCATCCGATTGTTTCTTGCCTCTTGCCTCTCGTTGGGCTTGCCTCTAGGGCATGCCTTAACAAATATTCAGAACCATCAACGATACCCAGTAAGAAGGACCACTCATGAGTGAGACCGCGGATCGCGTAAAGAAAATCGTCGTCGAGCATCTGGGCGTCGAAGCCGAAAAGGTGACCGAGGATGCGAGCTTCATCGACGATCTGGGCGCTGACAGCCTGGACATCGTTGAGCTGGTGATGGCGTTCGAGGAAGAATTCGGCGTCGAAATCCCCGACGATGCGGCCGAGAAGATCGCCACCGTCAAGGATGCCATCGATTATATCGACAGCAAGCAGTAAGAGCGTTCGGCGGCCTGCCCGGCATCGGGTGGCCGCTGCGTTTACAAAAGGGAATGGCTCCTCCTGTCCGGCAAAACCGGGTCTTGGGGAGCCTTTTCGTATCTGGTCCCGTTCACAATCGCCTTTCCAATGGCTAGATGGGCGGCGTTGAGCCAAAGACTATTTTTCGGAGCAAGCATATGCGTCGTGTTGTCGTCACCGGCCTTGGCATGGTCAGCCCGCTCGGCGGGGATGTGGAAACGACCTGGAAGAACATCATCGCGTCGAAGTCCGGCGCGGCGACGATCACGCGCTTCGACGCCAGCGAATATAAGTGCCGCATCGCCTGCGAAGTGAAGCCGGCGGATCATGAATATGGCTATGATGCCGGGCTGGACGTGGATCACAAGATCCAGCGGCAGGTCGACCCGTTCATCGTCTATGGCATTTCCGCCGCCAGCCAGGCGCTGCGCGACGCCGGTCTCGACAATATGAGCGAGGAGGATCGTCTGCGCGCCGGCTGCTCGATCGGTTCGGGCATCGGCGGCCTGCCGGGCATCGAAAGCGAATCGCTGGTGCTGGCGAACCGGGGGCCCGGCCGGGTCAGCCCGCACTTCGTCCATGGCCGCCTCATCAACCTGATCTCCGGCCAGGTGTCGATCAAATACGGTCTCATGGGCCCCAATCATGCCGTCGTGACAGCCTGCTCGACCGGTGCGCATTCGATCGGCGACGCTGCGCGCATGATCGCGCTGGACGATGCCGACGTGATGCTGGCGGGCGGCGCGGAAAGCGCGATCTGCCCGATCGGCATCGCCGGCTTCGCCCAGGCCCGCGCGCTTTCCACCGCCTTCAACGACACGCCGGAAAAGGCCTCGCGGCCCTATGACGTCAACCGCGACGGCTTCGTCATGGGCGAAGGCGCGGGCGTGGTCGTGCTGGAGGAATATGAGCGGGCCAAGGCGCGCGGCGCGAAAATCTACGCCGAAGTCGTCGGCTATGGCCTGTCGGGCGACGCCTATCACGTCACCGCCCCCCATCCGGAGGGCAATGGCGCCTATCGTTCCATGGAAATGGCGCTCAGGAAATCCGGCCTCGGCCTTGGCGACATCGACTATGTGAACGCGCACGGCACGTCGACGCCTTTGGGCGACGAGCTGGAACTGGGCGCGGTGAAGCGGCTGTTCGGGGAACATCTGGGCACCATGTCGATGAGCTCGACCAAGTCGGCCATCGGCCATCTGCTGGGCGGCGCGGGCGCGGTGGAGAGCATCTTCTGCATCCTGGCGCTGCGCGACCAGATCGTGCCGCCGACGCTGAACCTCGACGAGCCGAGCGAAAGCTGCAAGGGCGTCGACCTCGTCCCGCATGTCGCCAAGGAACGCAAGGTGCGCGCGGTGCTGAACAATTCGTTCGGCTTCGGCGGCACCAACGCCTCGCTCATCATGAAGGCGGTCTGAGACATCGGCGATGCGACGGCTTGGCTTGGGCATAGTGCTGATCGGCCTGGCCGTCGCGGCGTTCGTCGCTTTCCGCTTCGTCTATGGCTGGACCGAGGCAGGCCCGGCGACGAAGGACATCGCCATCGTCGTGCCCGAAGGCTCGACCATCGCGGACACCGCCATTCTCCTGAAGCAGAAGGGGGCGGTGCGCTCCGCCGACGCCTTCCTGACGCGGGCCAAGGTCTTCGGCCGCGGCAAGTCGATCAAGGCGGGCGAATTCCTGATTCCCAAGGGCGCCAGCAATTCCGATATTTTCCGCATCCTCCAGGGCGGCAGGACGCTGACCCGGCTGGTCACCATACCGGAGGGCATGCCCTCCATCCTGGTCCATGAACGGCTGATGGCGAATGAGGAACTGACGGGCGAGATTCCGGTGCCGGAGGAAGGCAGCGTTCTGCCCGACAGCTATGCCTTCGACAAGGGCGAGAGCCGGGCGGCGGTGCTGAAGCGCATGCAGGGTGCGATGAGCAAGGCGCTGGCGAAGATGTGGGCGGAACGGGCGCCCAACACGGTCGCAAAAACGCCCGGGGAAGCCGTCATCCTCGCCAGCATCGTTGAAAAGGAAACGGCCGTGCCTGCCGAGCGGCCGACCGTCGCCGGGGTTTACGGCAATCGCCTGAAGGCGCGCATGATGCTGCAGGCCGATCCGACGATCATCTATCCGATCACCCGGGGCAAGCCCTTGGGCCGGCGGATCAGGAAGTCCGAAATCGCCGCGGTCAACGACTATAACACCTATGCGATGACCGGTCTGCCCAAGGGGCCGATCGCCAATCCGGGACGTCTGTCGATCCTCGCGGTGCTGCACCCGGCGGAGACGAAGGCGCTCTACTTCGTCGCGGACGGGAAGGGCGGCCATATCTTCGCGGACACGCTGCAAGAGCATAATGACAATGTGCGCAAATGGTTCGAAATCCGGCGCGCCAGGGGTGAGCTTTGAAGTGATCTGACCGATGGCGCGCTTGGGTGGGGAGCGGATGTTCCCCCTCCCGCAAGCCGGAGGGGGTCAGGGGGTGGGCTGGCGCAACATCCGCGTTGTTTTGCAACGGCCAAGTCAGAAGCTCGCTCCGCTCGCGCCCACCCCTAACCCCTCCCGTTTACGGGAGGGGAATGTCCTGGGATGGCCGCAGACCGCCGCCACTCACCGCAACAACCCTACTGCCCAAACCCCGACTCGCGCGCCAGCGCCACCGCTTCCCGCGCAGCGGCGAGCAACGCGCCGCTCTTCGCCTCGCACTCCCGCTGCTCATATTCCGCCGTCGAATCCGCGACGATGCCCGCGCCCGCCTGCACATGCATCACGCCGTCCTTGAGCACGGCGGTGCGCAGCACGATGCAGCTATCCATATTGCCGTCCGGCCCGAAATAGCCGACGCCCCCGGCATAGGCCCCGCGCGTTTCCGGCTCCAGTTCCGCGATGATCTCGCAGGCGCGCACCTTGGGCGCTCCCGACACGGTCCCTGCGGGAAAGCCCGCGAACAAGGCGTCCAGCGCGTCCCGGTCCGGCGCCAGCCGTCCCACCACGTTCGACACGATATGCATCACATGGCTGTAGAATTCGACGCTGTAGCTGTCCGTCACGGTGACGGTGCCGGCCGCCGCGACCCGCCCCACATCGTTACGCCCCAGGTCCAGAAGCATCAGATGCTCCGCCCGCTCCTTGGGGTCGGCCAGCAGGCTTTCGCGGTTGGCGGCGTCCTCGACGGCATTCCTGCCGCGCGGCCGGGTGCCGGCGATGGGCCGGATCGTGACCTCGCCGTCCCGCGCCCGGACCAGGATTTCCGGACTCGACCCGATCAGCGCAAAGCCGGGCAGGTCGAGATAATAAAGGAAGGGCGAAGGGTTGATCCGCCGCAATGCCCGGTAAAGCGCAATCGGCGGCAGCGTGAACGGGCTGGTGAAGCGCTGCGCCAGCACCACCTGAAAAATGTCGCCCGCAACGATATAGTCCTTCGCCTTTTCGACCATCGCGGCATAGCGGCCCGGCTCCAGCACCGGCGTCACGGCGACTTCGGCAATCCCGGCGGGAGCGGCCTGCGCGGGGAGGGGAGCCGCCAGCCGGGCGGCAACGGCGTCGATCCGTTCCAGCGCCTGCTCGACGGCGCGGTCGGCATCGGCAAAGCTTCCCTTCCACACCGGCGCGACCAGGAACAGTGCATCGGCCAGCCGGTCGAACACCAATATCACCGTCGGCCGCACGAACAGCATGTCTGGCAGCGCAATCGCATTTTCGGGCGGACGCGGCAGCTTCTCGACCAGCCCGACCGTCTCATAACCGAAATAGCCGACCAGACAGGCCAGCGCAGCGGGCAGCGCCGGATCGAGCTCAGCCCGGCATTCCGCCACCAGCGCCCGCAACGCGTCCAGCGCATCGGCGCCTTCCGGCACGAAGGCCTCCCGGTCGGTCGCCCATTGCCGGTTGATCTCCGCCGCATGGCCCTGCGCCCGGAAGACGAGGTCGGGGGCGAGCCCGATCAGGCTGTGGCGCCCTCGCACCGCGCCGCCCTCGACCGATTCCAGCAGGAAATCGCCACGATCGGGCTCGAACAATTTCAGCGCGGCGGAAATCGGCGTGTCCGTGTCGGCGATCTGGCGCCGCCACACCAGCGCGGATTGCCCCGCCGCCAATGCCTTGCGCGCGCTCTCGATGCCGTCCATCTCCGCTGGTCTCCCCGCAACCACCTTACTGACCGCCACTATTGGCGTTGGCGAGCGCGCGCTGCACGCCGGCCACCGCATTGGCGTTCCGCTTGACGCCCAGCTCCTTCTCGACCGCCCGCTCGAACTGCTGGCCATATTCCTGGCCGACCACTTCGCTCAGCTGGTCGCGGACCTGATTCACCAGCGCCTTGTCGCTGCCTGCATCGCCGCGTTTGATGCCGTTCAACTGCACCACGAAATAGCCGCGATCCTGCCCGGCGGGCAGCGTCTTCACGCTGTTGGTCGCCATGGTGAACAGCATCGCCACCTCGGCGGGCGGACGCTGGCCGTCGCGCATGATGTCGGCGCGGCGGCCGCCCACCACCTGCGGCTTGGGCAGGGCGACGCCGGCGGCGGCGACCGCCTCGTCCAGCTTCATGCCCTTGGCGACCTTGGCGCGGATCTGCTCGGCCAATGCCTTGGCCTTCTCATTGCCCTGCGCCAGCTTGTACTGCATCGCGACCAGCGGCTTCACCTTGGCGAGCGGCGGCGGCGCGGCGGCCTGTATGTCGCCGGGCGCGGTCAGGGCATAGCGCTTGTCGGCAACGATCGGGACCAGTTGCGCATCGTCGTCCTGGCTCATGCCGAAGACAGGGGCGAGCAGCGGCTTCACATCCGCCGGCACCTGATAGGCCACATCCTCCACCTGCTTGCCGGAGGAGACGAGGAACGGCGTCGTTTCCAGCTTCAGGCCATTGTCCTTCACCACTTCCTCGAAGCTGCCGCCATTGGCGATCTGATCCTCGATCTTGCCGGTGAAGTCATTGAGCAGCCGCTTCTCCTTCTGCGCGCGCAGCGTGGTGACGATCTCGTCCCGCACCGCCGCCAGCGCGCGGGCCGGGGTCGTGCTGACCGTCGTGACCCGCAGCAGCACCCAGCCCAGCGATCCACGCAGCGGCCCCACCAGCTCGCCCTGTTTCGCGGCAAAACCGGCATTGGCGACGGCGGCGGACGCGGCGGAGGCCAGCGCCTCCCGGCTCTGGTCCTTCAGTTCGGAGGCGGAGAGGCCGGCCGATTGCGCTGCGCCGGCGAGCGACTTGCCGCCCTTCACCTGATCCGCGATCGCCTTGGCGCCCGCCTGGGTCGGCAGGATCAGCTGCTCGAAGCTGCGGCTCTCCTTCGCGGCGTAGGCGGCCTTGTTCTGGTTATAATAGCTGGCGATCTCCGCATCGGTCGGCTGCGCGGCCTGGGCGAAGCGTTCGGCGTCGATCACGGCGTAGCGGATGCGGCGCTGTTCCGGAATCGTATAGCGCGCGGCATTCTTCCTGTAGAAATCGCCGAGTTGCGCGTCGGTCGGGTCGGCAATGTCCTTGAACGCGGTCGCGGGAACGAGGGCGATGGTGCCCTGGCGCGCCTCCAGCAGCAGCGAGGCATAGGGCAGCACCATGGAGTCGGTCAGCTTCACGCCCAGCCCCAGCGGGGCCAGCATCTGCCGCTCCAGTATCTCGCGGCTGATGTCGTCTCGCAGCGCCTGTTCGGTGATCCGCTCGCGCAGCAGCAACTGCCGGAAATTCTCCTGGCTGAAATTGCCGGCCGCATCCTGGAAGGCGGGGATCTGCGCGATCTGGGCATCGACCAGCCGCTTGGAGATGTGGACCTTCTGGTCGCTCGCATATTCCTTCAGCGTCATCGACGCGACAAGCTGGTCATAGACCTGCGCCGCGCCGCCCTGCGCCAGGAAGTCGCCGATCTGCAATCCCGGATTGGACCTGCGCGCATTTTCGAACACGCGCTGCACCCGGTCCTGCAATTCGGTCATGGTGAGGCGCGATCCGCCCGCCTTGGCGGCGGTCTCGCCGCCGCCAAGGGACGATCCGAACTTGCCGCTCGTAATGTCCCCCATGATGAAGGCGGCCGCGATGATCCCCAGGAAGATCAGGGCCGCAAAGGCGCCGAATTTGGAGCGGATGAAACGGCGAAAGACTGAAAGCATGGAGGAAAGTCCGTAAAAGCGGCTTTGATGGCGGCCCGCTTTAAGGGCGGATCGTCGCGCGGGCAAGGGGCGCTGGGGTGCCAAGGCTGGACAAATGGCCGCACGCCGTTCATCGGCTCGGCCAACCCGGCGGCGCGGATTGGAGAGCCGTGCCGCAGGGGACCGTGCAGCAATAACCATAAGGGGAAAGATCGATGAGCAGGCGAAAGCTGGTTGTCGGCAACTGGAAGATGAACGGCCTGCGCGCCCAGCTGGGCGAGGTGGAGGCGATCGGCGGCCTCGCGCGCGACTATCCGGCGGTGGAAGTCGGGCTGTGCCTGCCCGCGACGCTGATTTCGCCGGCGGACGGCGTGAAGGGCGCGGCCTTCATCGGCGCGCAGGACTGCCATATGAAGGAAAGCGGCGCGCATACCGGCTGTCTGTCCGCGGCCATGCTGGCGGAAGCCGGGGCGAGCTGGACCATCGTCGGCCATAGCGAGCGGCGGCAGGACCAGGGCGAAACCGACGCGGACGTCGCGGCGAAGGCGCTGGCGGCGCGGGCGGCGGGGCTGAAGGTCATCCTCTGCGTGGGCGAAAGCCTCGACGTGCGCGATGCCGGCAACGCGGAAGCGGTGGTGGCGGCCCAGTTGCTGGCGTCCCTGCCGGACGGGGCGGCGGCGGACTGGCTGGCCATCGCCTATGAACCGATCTGGGCCATCGGCACGGGCCGGATCCCCACCATGGAAGCGGTCGCCGCGATGCACGCCGCCCTGCGCGCCGCGCTGGCGAGCCGGATCGGGGTCGAGGCGGAGGGGATGCGAATCCTCTACGGCGGATCGATGAACGGCGACAATGCGGCGGAGCTTCTGGCGCTGGCCGATGTCGACGGCGGCCTGATCGGCGGCGCGAGCCTCACGGCGGCGAAATTCGCCCCGGTGATCGCGGCAGCGGCCTGATCGCCAATAAACAAGCCCCTCCCGCTTGCGGGAGGGTGAGAGAGGACAGGGGCGGTTGCCCCCGCGCCCCATCATCGCTATGTGCGCGGCAACCCACCCTTTACCGGACAGATATTCGTCTCATGTTCACCTTCATCCTCGTCGTGCAGGCCATCGTCGCTGCCCTGCTGGTCACCGTCATCCTGATGCAGAAGTCGGAAGGCGGCGGCCTGGGCGTCGGCGGCAGCCCGGCGGGGTTCATGTCGGCGCGCGGCGCGGCGGATTTCCTGACCCGGTCGACCACGGTCCTCGCCGGCATCTTCGTGACGCTGTCGGTCGTGCTTGCGGTGATCGCCTCGGTCCAGCACCGGCCGAGCGACATCGACACCTCGCTGGTGAAGCAGGCGCCCCCTCAGGCTCCGGCATCCGCTCCGGCCCCGGCGACCGGCAACGATCCGCTGGCCGGCGCTGCGGGCGCGGCGGGCGGCAACGCCGCCAACGGCGCGGTCCCGCTCGCCAACTAGGCGGCCTGACCTCCCCATTTCGCTTTTTTCGCACGCGCGATGATTCGCGCGCTTGCCCAACTCGTTTGTAAAAGGCTAAGCCTCTCCTCCCATGGCGCGGTATATTTTCATCACCGGCGGCGTGGTCTCCTCGCTTGGCAAGGGCCTGATGGCCGCTTCGCTCGCAGCGCTGCTGCAGGCGCGAGGTTTCCGTGTGCGTATCCGGAAATTCGATCCCTATCTCAACGTCGATCCGGGCACGATGAGCCCGTATCAGCATGGCGAGGTCTATGTGACCGACGACGGGGCGGAAACCGACCTCGACCTCGGTCATTATGAGCGCTTCACCGGCGTTTCGGCGCGGCAGTCGGATAATGTGACGCAGGGCCGGGTCTATCAGACCATCATCCAGCGGGAACGGCGCGGCGACTATCTGGGCGCGACGGTGCAGGTGATCCCGCACGTCACGGACGAGATCAAGGCCTTCGCCCTCGCCGAATCCGACGACCTCGATTTCGTGCTGTGCGAGATCGGCGGCACGGTGGGCGACATCGAATCGCTCCCCTTCATGGAGGCGATCCGCCAGCTCCACAACGATCTGGGGCGCAACCGCTCCATCTTCGTCCATGTGACGCTGGTCCCCTATATCGCGGCGGCGGGCGAGCTGAAGACCAAGCCGACCCAGCACAGCGTGCGCGAACTGACGTCGCTGGGCATCCAGCCCGACATATTGCTCTGCCGCTGCGAACATCCGCTGCCCGAAAGCGAGCGGCGCAAGATCGCCCTGTTCTGCAACGTCCGCCCCGAAGCGGTCATCCCGGCCCTCGACGCCAGCAGCATCTATGCCGTCCCGACCCAATATCATGCGGAGGGGCTGGACGACGAAGTGCTGCGCGCCTTCGGCATCGAAAACGCGCCCGCGCCCACGCTCGACCGCTGGCACGACATCATGGACCGGCAGCAGAATCCGGAAGGCGAAGTCACCATCGGCGTGGTTGGCAAATATGTCGGCCTGCCCGATGCCTATAAGTCGCTCTATGAAGCGCTGACCCATGGCGGCTTCGCCAACCGGGTGAAGGTCAACATCAAATGGCTGGACGCCGAACTGTTCGAGGAAGAGGGCGCGGACATCGCCGCCCGCCTTGAACCGATGCACGGCATCCTCGTTCCCGGCGGCTTCGGCGTGCGCGGGTCGGAAGGCAAGATCGCCTCGGTCAAATTCGCCCGCGAACGCAATGTGCCCTTTTTCGGCATCTGCCTCGGCATGCAGATGGCCTGCATAGAGGGCGCGCGGAACACGGCGGGCATCGCCAACGCCTCCACCACCGAATTCGGCGAAACCAGCGAGCCGGTGGTCGGCCTCATCACCGAATGGATGAGCAAGGAAGGCCTGCAGAAGCGCACCGCCGAAACCGACCTTGGCGGCACCATGCGGCTGGGCGCCTATCCGGCGAAGCTCACCGGCAACAGCGTCGTCGCGGGCATCTACAACGCCACCGACATCAGCGAACGGCACCGCCACCGCTATGAGGTCAATGCCGGCTATCGCGAGCCGCTGGAAAAGGGCGGCCTGATCTTCTCGGGCATGTCGCCGGACGGCACGCTGCCGGAAATCGTCGAACGTCCCGACCACCCCTGGTTCGTCGGCGTGCAGTTCCATCCGGAACTCAAGTCCAAACCCTTCGACCCGCACCCGCTCTTCGCCAGCTTCATCGAAGCGGCGGTGAAGCAGAGCCGGCTGGTGTAAGAGGAACGGGGCCGCAAAGGTCCCGTTTTTCGTTCAGGCAGCAGGCGTCAGCTTCAGCAACCGCCCCTGCGACCCGTCCTTGCCATCCTCCAGCAGCCAGAGCGCCCCGTCCGGCCCTTGCTCCACCTCGCGGATACGCGCGCCCATGTCCCACTGGTCGGCCTTGGAGGCTTTCTCCCCCTCCAGCTTCACCCGCACCAGCGCCTCACTCGACAGCCCGCCGATGAACAGCGAATCCTTCCATTGCGGAAACAGGTCGCCCGAATAATAGACAAGCCCGGCCGGGGAGATCACCGGATTCCACCAGACTTTAGGCGCCTCAAACCCGTCGCCCGCCCTGTGATCGGGAATGTCCCGCCCGTCATAATGGCTGCCGTTGGAGGCGAGGGGATAGCCATAATTCAATCCCGGCCTGATCAGGTTCACCTCATCCCCGCCCTTCGGCCCCATTTCCTGCTCCCACAGCCGCCCGTCCTTGTCGAAGGCGATCCCCAGCAGATTGCGATGCCCATAGGACCAGACCGCCGGATGGAACCCCTTCGCCGCCAGCGGATTGCCCGCGGCCGGCGTGCCGTCCAGATTAAGCCGCAACACTTTCCCCAAAGTCGACTTCGGGTCCTGCGCCGGATCGAATTTCTGCCGCTCGCCATTGGTGAAGAACAGATATTTCCCGTCCGGCGAGAAGGCGATTCGTCCCGAATAATGGCCATTGCCATCCACATATGGGCTGGCGCGGAAGATCACCTTCACGCCGTCCAGCTTCGTCGTCCCGTCGCTCGCCTGATTGAAAACCCCCGTGGCCAGCGCCACGCCCTTGCCGCCCTGACCCGCCTCTGAGAAACTGAAATAGACCGTCCCGCTCCGTGCAAAGTCCGGTGCCGGCACCACGTCCATCAGCGCGCCCTGACCCGCGCTGTCGACCGGCGGAATGCCCGTGACCGGGATTTTCGTCCCGTTCTTCGGATCGAACAGGATCATCTCGCCCGCCTTCTCCGTCACCAGCATCCGGCCATCGGGCAGGAAGGTCATGGCCCAGGGCGCATCGAAATCAGCGATCACGGAAGTCCTGAACGGTTTCGCCGCCGACGCGGCGCTGTTCTGCCCCACGGCATCGTCCGCCGAACAGGCGATCAGGGCCAGCGGCAGGGCGGTGAGGGCAAGATGGCGCATATCGTCTCCTCTCGGCTGAATCGCGGAATTGATGACGCTACCAGAATGCGCATCAAATGCCTCGCGACAAATGAGTTGCAGCTTTGCGGCATCCCGCCTATATCGCCCCTGCTTCCTTACATCGTCAAACATGTCGGGGTCGCGGGCGGATCGCCTGCGGCGACGGGAAGCCGCAATTTTGTTTTTTTGGGAGATCCCATGGCGGACATCGCCGAACTGACGGCCCTGATCGAACCGGAGGTGAAGGCCTTGGGCTTCGACCTCGTGCGCATCAGGCTGTTCGGCTCGGGTGACGAGCATACGCTTCAGATCATGGCCGAGCGTCCTGAAACGAAGCAGCTTGTCATAGAGGATTGCGCCACCATCTCGCGCCGCCTCTCGGACGTGCTGGATGAAGCTGACCCGATAGAGGAGGCCTATCGCCTCGAGGTCAGCTCTCCGGGCATCGACCGTCCGCTGACCCGCCTCGCCGATTTCCTGGAATGGGCCGGGCATGAGGCGAAGATCCAGGCTACGGAGGCCGTGGCCGGGCGCAAGAGCTTCCGGGGCGTGCTCAAGGGCATTGAGGGCGACGACATCCTGTTCCAGGATGCCAAGGCCGGCGATGTCGTCATCCCTTTCGCGCTGGTCGGGGATGCCAAGCTGATACTGACCGACGCGCTGATTGCTGCTAGTATGCCGCTCTCCTCCGATGGGGCGGACGAGTTCGAAACCGAGGAATAAGGGTTTACGTCCATGGCCAACGCCATTTCCGCCAACAAGGCCGAACTGCTCGCCATCGCGAACAGCGTCGCCAGCGAAAAGATGATCGACAAGGCGATCGTCATCGAGGCGATGGAAGACGCGATCCAGCGCGCCGCCCGCGCCCGCTACGGCGCCGAAAACGACATCCGCGCCAAGCTGGACCCGGACACCGGCGACCTTCGCCTCTGGAGAGTCGTCGAGGTGGTCGAGCAGGTCGACGACTATTTCAAGCAGGTGGACCTGAAGCAGGCGGCCAAGCTCAAGAAGGACGCGGTCGTGGGCGACTTCATCGTCGATCCGCTGCCGCCCATCGACCTCGGCCGCATCGACGCCCAGTCGGCCAAGCAGGTGATCTTCCAGAAGGTCCGCGATGCCGAGCGCGAGCGCCAGCATGAGGAATTCAAGGACCGCGTGGGTGAGATCATCACCGGCGTCGTCAAGTCGGTCGAATTCGGCCATGTCGTGGTGAACCTGGGCCGCGCCGAGGGCGTCATCCGCCGCGACCAGCAGATTCCCCGCGAAGTCGTCCGCGTCGGCGACCGCATCCGCTCGGTGATCCTGAACGTGCGCCGCGAAAATCGCGGGCCGCAGATTTTCCTCAGCCGCGCGCACCCCGAATTCATGAAGAAGCTGTTCGCGCAGGAAGTGCCCGAAATCTACGATGGCGTGATCGAGATCAAGGCCGCCGCCCGCGATCCGGGCTCCCGCGCCAAGATCGGCGTCATCAGCCGCGATTCGAGCATCGACCCGGTCGGCGCCTGCGTCGGCATGAAGGGCAGCCGCGTGCAGGCTGTCGTGCAGGAAATGCAGGGCGAGAAGATCGACATCATCCCCTGGTCGGAAGATACCGCGACCTTCGTCGTCAACGCGCTCCAGCCCGCACAGGTCGCCCGCGTCGTCATCGATGAGGAGGAAGAGCGGATCGAAGTCGTCGTTCCCGACGATCAGCTTTCGCTCGCCATCGGCCGCCGCGGCCAGAATGTCCGTCTCGCCAGCCAGTTGACCGGCAAGGCCATCGACATCATGACCGAAGCGGACGCGTCGGAGAAGCGCCAGAAGGAATTCGTCGCCCGCTCCGAAATGTTCCAGAACGAGCTGGACGTGGACGAAACCCTCTCGCAGCTTCTGGTGGCAGAGGGCTTTGGCGAGCTGGAGGAAGTGGCCTATGTCGGCATCGACGAACTGGCCGCGATCGAGGGCTTCGACGAGGAACTGGCGCAGGAACTGCAAAGCCGCGCCCAGGAAGCGCTGGATCGCCGCGAAGCCGCCGCGCGTGAAGAGCGCCAGGCGCTGGGCGTCGAGGATGCGCTGGCCGATATGCCGCACCTCACCGAAGCCATGCTGGTGACGCTGGGCAAGGCGGGCATCAAGACGCTGGACGATCTGGCCGACCTCGCCACCGACGAACTGGTCGCCCGGAAGCGCGTCGACCAGCGCCGCCGCCGCGAGAACAAGGAAGAGGACAAGGGCGGGATTCTCGCCGAATACGGCCTCAGCGAAGAGCAGGGCAATGAGATCATCATGGCCGCCCGCGCCCACTGGTTCGAAGGCGAGGAAGCGTAAGAACAGATGCCCTTCGTCGACATCCGTCTGGCCGGAAACGCCACCCGCGAGCAGAAGGCGGCCATCGTCGCCGACGTCACCCGGTCGCTCGTCGAGCGGCTGGGGAAGGCGCCTGCCGCCGTGCAGGTGGTGATTTCCGAAATCCCGACGGAAAATTACGGCGCAGGCGGCCAGCTCATCGCCGACCGCGACGCGCCCAAGCCCATAGGGGAGGACGCCCATGCCGCGGTCACTTCCCGATGAGAGGCTGAGTCCCAACATCGCCGCGTCAGGGATGTGCTCCTGCGAAAGCAGGAGCACAGTTCTGCCCTGGCATGCTCCCGACAGCGTGGAACTGGATTCCTGCCTGCGCAGGAATGCGGCCCATTATTGGGAGGCGCGCCCATGACCGAACGCAAATGCATATTGTCGGGCGACCGCGCCGACCCGGACATGCTGGTCCGGCTCGCCTGCGGCCCGAATGGCGAAATTCTGCCCGACATCCGCGCCAAGGCGCCCGGCCGGGGCGCGTGGATCGGTGTGCCACGCGCCGAACTCGAACAGGCGCTGGCAAAGGGCAAGCTCAAGGGCGCGCTCGCCCGCGCCTTCAAGACCGGCGACCTGCAGATCCCCGAAACGCTGCCCGCCCTGATCGAGGAGTGCTTGCGCAAGGCCCTGCTCGACCGTCTGGGGCTGGAGGCGAGGGCGTCGATGGTCCTCACCGGCTCGGAAAAGATCGATGTCGCCTGCCGCAAGGGTCAGGTGAAGCTGCTGCTCCACGCCGCCGACGCGGCGGCCGACGGCAACCGCAAGCTCGACCAGGCCTTCCGCGTCGGGCAGGACGCCGAAGGCACGGATTTGGCGGGCATCGTCTTGCCTGTGGACCGACACGCCCTATCTATGGCAATGGGGCGGGACAATGTCGTCCATATCGCGGTGACCGACTCGCGTGCGGCGTCACGTCTGCGCGGCGCCATAGGCCGCTTGGAAAGCTATCTGGGTTGCGCTAACGGAGCGCCGGTGCATGGGGAGCAGGACTCCGCAGGGGCACTGGGCGCCTGAGGTAGCATTGGAATGAAGGCGCCGACGGGCCTTGCCGGTCGGGTTGATGTGAAGGGTATAGTTCAGTCGTATGAGTGACAGCAAGGAAGACAAGCCGGTTCTGGGCCGCAAGCCGCTGGGGATCAAGCGCACGGTCGAGTCCGGTCAGGTGCAGCAGCAGTTCAGCCATGGCCGCAAGAATACGGTCGTGGTCGAGGTGAAGCGGCGCCGCATCCTGGGCAAGCCGGGTGAAGCCGGACACGCTGCGCCTGAACCGCAGGCCGATCCCACGCCCGTGGCCGCCGCTCCGCAGGCCCCCGCGCCCCAGCAGCCGCAGGCCCGCGCGCCGCAGCCGGCCCCCGCGCGTCCGGCCCCGCCGCAGAGCCTGATGTCGCGTCAGGAATTGCAGGCGAAGCTGCTGCGCGAGGCGGAGGAAGCCCGCATGACCGCGCTGGAGGAAGCGCGCCGCCGCGAAGACGCCCAGCGCCTCGCCGCGAGCGAGGAGGAAAAGCGCCGCGCCGAGGAAAACCGCCTGGCTGCCGAGGCTGCCGAGGCCGACGCCGCGCGCCGGACCGAAGTCGAGACCGGGCCGGCGGAGGAAACCGCCAGGGCGCCCGTCGAGGAGCCTGCGCCGGCCGCCGCCGATGCCCCGGCCGAAGCTGCGCCCGCAGCCGCCGAGCCGAAGCCCGCCACCTCCGCCACCGTGCCGCCGCCGCGCCGCTTCACGCCGGTCGCGCCGGTCAAGCGCCCGGAGCCGGCCAAGCCCGACCGCGCCAAGCGCGGCGACGACAATCGCCGCCAGGCCGGCAAGCTTACCGTCACCCGCGCCTTGTCGGATGACGACAGCGCCCGCGCCCGCAGCCTCGCCGCGCTCAAGCGCGCCCGCGAGAAGGAACGGCGCGCCCATTATTCGGGCGGCGCCCAGCAGCGGGAAAAGCAGTCGCGCGACGTGGTGGTGCCCGAAAGCATCACCGTTCAGGAACTTGCCAACCGCATGGCCGAAAAGGGCGCGGACCTGGTGAAGGCCCTGTTCAAGATGGGCACCGCCGTCACGCTCAACCAGGCGATCGACCAGGATACGGCCGAACTGCTGGTCGAGGAATTCGGCCACCGCATCCAGCGCGTGTCCGACGCTGACGTCGAGATCGGCATGGAAGGCGAGGTCGACGCGCCCGAAACGCTCAAGGCCCGTCCGCCGGTCGTGACCATCATGGGCCATGTCGATCATGGCAAGACCTCGCTGCTCGACGCGCTGCGCGGCACCAATGTCGTATCGGGCGAAAGCGGCGGCATCACCCAGCATATCGGCGCCTATCAGATCAGGACCAAGGGCGGCGACCTCGTCACCTTCCTTGACACGCCGGGTCACGAGGCCTTCTCGGAAATGCGCGCGCGCGGCGCCAATGTCACCGACATCGTCATCCTGGTGGTGGCGGCGGACGACGGCCTGATGCCGCAGACCATCGAGGCCATCAACCACACCAAGGCCGCCGGCGTGCCGATGATCGTCGCGATCAACAAGGTCGACAAGCCCGAAGCCAATCCCCAGCGCGTGCGAGAGCGCCTGCTGGAGCATGAGGTGATCGTCGAGGACATGGGCGGCGAAACCCAGGATGTCGAAGTCTCCGCGCTCAAGAAGACGGGCCTCGACGAACTGCTCGACAAGATCATGCTTCAGGCCGAACTGCTCGAACTCACCGCCAATCCCGATCGCGCCGCCGAAGGCAATGTGATCGAGGCGCAGCTCGACAAGGGTCGTGGCGCGGTCGCCACCGTGCTGGTGCGCAAGGGCACGCTGAAGATCGGCGACACCTTCGTCATCGGTTCGGAAAGCGGCAAGGTCCGCGCGATGATCAACGACAAGGGCCAGCAGGTGAAGACCGCCGGCCCCTCGACCCCGGTCGAGGTGCTGGGCCTGTCCGGCGTGCCGATGGCGGGCGACCAGCTCACCGTCGTCGAGAACGAGGCCCGCGCCCGCGAAGTCGCCGCCTATCGTCAGGAACAGGCGACCAAGAAGCGCACCACCGCCGCGCCCACCAGCTTCGAACATATGTTCTCGGCGCTCAACACCAAGGTCATCGAATATCCGGTGGTGGTGAAGGGCGACGTGCAGGGTTCGGTGGAAGCGATCGTCTCGTCGCTGAACCGCATTTCGACCGACGAGATCAAGGTCCGCATCCTGCATTCGGGCGTCGGCGCGATCACCGAAAGCGACGTCACGCTGGCCGCCGCCAGCCGCGCGCCGCTGATCGGCTTCAACGTCCGCCCCAATGCCAAGGCGCGCCAGTTGGCGGAGCGCGAGAAGATCTCGCTGCGCTATTATGACGTGATCTACGACCTGCTGGAGGAAGTTCGCGGCGAAATGGCCGGCCAGCTCGCGCCGGAACGCATCGAAACCATCGTCGGCCGGGCCGAGGTGCTTCAGGTCTTCCCGGCGGGCAAGAAGGACAAGGCGGCCGGTCTGCTCGTCCTCGACGGCATCATCCGCAAGGGTCTGGCCGCGCGCCTCACCCGCGACGATGTCATCGTGTCGCGCACCCACATTGCCTCGCTCCGCCGCTTCAAGGACGACGTCTCCGAAGTCCGCGCAGGCATGGAATGCGGCGCGGTGCTCCAGGACACCAACGACATCAAGCCCGGCGACACGCTGGAACTGTTCGAGGTCGAGGAACGCGCCCGCACGCTGTGATCCATGTCCCCCCTCCCGCAGGCGGGAGGGGGCTAGGGGGTGGGCTCGCCCTCTCCTGAACTGCAATGGCCGATGGGGAGAGCCCACCCCCGGCCCCTCCCGCTTGCGGGAGGGGAGGATATAATGCCCGCTCCTAATGAAGGCTCCTCTGTCCGCCTCCTCCGCGTGGGCGAACAGGTGCGCCATGTCCTGTCCGACATTCTCCAGCGCGGCGACGTGCATGACGACGTCCTCGCCAGCCATGTGGTGAGCGTCACCGAAGTCCGCATGTCCCCCGACCTGCGCCATGCGACCGTCTTCATCAAGTCGCTGCTCGGCCAGGATGAGGAAGCCGTGCTGAAGGCGCTGCGCACCAACACCGCCTATCTCCAGCGGGAGGTCGCGACCCGTATCCGCCTCAAATATGCGGCGAAGCTCAAATTCCTCGCGGACGAGAGCTTCGATGAGGGCACCCATATCGACAGGCTGCTCCGCGATCCCAAGGTCGCCCGCGATCTGGAGCAGCCCGAAGGCGAGGACGAATAGGCAATATGCTCCGGCCTTGGCAGGAGCATGCTGTACTCGGCCAGGCATCGTCCCCCATCGACGCGACGGCGCAGCCCGGCTAACAGCGTCTCTCCCGCAGGCAAGGCAAGGGGCAGGGCAGATGAAAAGAACCGGCATAGTCGCGATCGCGCTTTTGGCCCTGGCCATACCCGCCGCAGCCAGGGAAGCGCCGGTCCACCCCGCCGTCGTCAGCGACCCCGCGCCCGACGCGGCCTACCCCGCCGGCATGAGCGCCTTCACCATCCCCTCGCAGGACGGCCTGCTCAACGCCGTCCTCTATACCGCCGCCGGTCCGGGGCTTCACCCGACGCTGCTCCTCCTCCACGGCTTCCCCGGCAATGAGCAAAATCTCGACCTGGCCCAAGCCGCCCGCCGCGCCGGGTGGCATGTCCTCACGCTCCACTATCGCGGCTCCTGGGGCAGCCCCGGCAGCTTCTCCTTCACCCACGCCTCGGAAGACGCCTGGAACGCCCTGCAATATCTCCAGCAGTCCGCCACTGTCGCCAAATATCGCATCGACACCAGCGCCCTCGTCGTCGCGGGCCACAGCATGGGCGGTTTCATGGCCGCCGATGTCGCCGCCGCCGAACCCCATGTCGCCGGCCTGTTCCTGATCGACCCCTGGGACCCGGCCGAAACCGTCCCGACCCTCTCCACCCCCCAGGGCGAGGCCGCCTGGAGGGCCGAAGTCGCCAGCGACCTGCCACCCCTGCAAGGCGCCACCTATGACAGCCTCACCGCCGAAATCCGCACCAACAGCGAGAAATTCGACCTTGGCCGCAAGCTGGTGGGCTATGGCCGCCGCCCGCTCACCATCATCGGCGCGGAACGCGGCATCGGCGCCATGGCGCGCAAGGTGACGGCAGACGCGCAATCGGCCAATCCCGACACGCGCCTGGCGGTCTGGCCGACCGACCACAGCTTTTCCGACAGGCGCATCGCCCTGGCCGACGCGCTCGTCCGCTTCCTCAAGCAGATCGCCCCCATGGCGCGCTGACCGATGGCCAAGCTCTATTTCTACTATAGCTCGATGAACGCAGGCAAATCGACGACCCTGCTCCAATCCAGCTTCAACTATCGCGAACGCGGCATGGAAACCATGTTGTGGACCGCCGCCGTGGATGACCGCTACGGGAAGGGGCACCATGGAAAGGGACGCATCGTCTCCCGCATCGGGCTGGACGCGCAGGCCCATCTGTTCGACCCCGCCACCGATCTCTTCGCCGCCATCGCCGCCCGACAGGCACGGACGCCGCTCTCCTGCGTGCTGATCGACGAGGCGCAATTTCTGAACGAGGAACAGGTCTGGCAGGTCGCCGCCGTCTGCGACCGGCTGAACATTCCGGTGCTGTGCTACGGCATCCGCACCGACTTCCAGGGCAAGTTGTTCGAGGGCAGCGCCGCGCTGCTCGGCCTGGCCGACACGCTGACGGAGATCAAGACGATCTGCGAATGCGGGCGGAAGGCGACCATGAACCTGCGCGTCGATGCGGAGGGGCGCCCCATCCGTGAGGGCGAGCAGACGGAAATCGGCGGCAATGACCGCTATGTCGCGCTTTGCCGCCGCCATTTCGTGGAACGCCGCTCCGGCTGCTGACCGCCGCACATGCCGCGACGGCGCGGAAAGGGCTGACAACGGGCGACAGGAGGGCTAGAGCGCGCCGCCATGCACGGCTGGATCATCCTCGACAAACCCTTTGGGCTAGGCTCCACCCAGGCGGTGAGCGCGGTGAAGCGCGCCCTGCGCCAGAGTGGCGCGGGCAAGTGGAAGGTGGGCCATGGCGGCACGCTCGACCCGCTGGCGACCGGCGTGCTGCCGATAGCGGTGGGGGAAGCGACCAAGCTCGCCGGACGGATGCTGGACAGCGACAAGATCTACGATTTCACCATAGGTTTCGGCCTCCAGACCGACACGCTGGACCTTGAGGGCCGGGAAATCGCCACCAGCCTGCATCGCCCCACCCTGGCGGAGGTGCAGGCGGTCCTGCCCCGTTTCACCGGCCCGATCGAGCAGGCGCCGCCTGCCTACAGCGCGATCCTGATCGACGGCCGGCGCGCCTACGACCTTGCCCGCAAAGGGGAGGAGGTCGTGATGAAGACGCGCGCCATCACCATCCACAACCTCGCCATATCCCCGCCCCAGGGGCCAGCGAAGCCTGGAGAAGGGGAGGGCGGAGCGGAGATCGGCGAAATCACCCTGCGCGCCCATGTTTCGAAGGGCACCTATATCCGTTCCCTCGCCCGCGACATCGCGCGCGCGCTCGGCACCGTCGGCCATGTCACCATGCTGCGCCGCATCAAGGCCGGCCCCTTCGCCCTGCAATCCGCGATTTCGCTGGACAAATTGGACGAAGCTGCTAGGGGCGGCGACATCGTGCAGCTCATGCTGCCGTTGACGGCGGGGCTGGACGACATCCCGGCTCTCGCAGTCTCTCCCGACGATGCGCTCGCTCTCCGACAGGGGAAGGTGCTCGTGGGGAAACCGCATACCGGCCTGATGCTGGCGATGGAGGGCGAAACGCCCGTCGCGCTGGTCGAAGCCAGTGGCCCGGAGGTCCGGGTGGTGCGCGGCTTTAATCTCTAATCTCAGAAAGGAAGCCGATGTCGATCACTGCAGAGCGCAAGGAAGCGCTGATCAAGGAACATGCCCGCGCCGAGGGCGACACCGGTTCGCCGGAAGTCCAGGTTGCGATCCTCTCGGAGCGTATCGCCAACCTGACCGAGCATTTCAAGGGTCATCACAAGGATAACCACAGCCGTCGCGGCCTGCTGATGCTGGTCAACAAGCGCCGTTCGCTGCTGGATTACCTCAAGAAGAAGGATGGGGCCCGGTACACCGACCTCATCGCCAAGCTGGGCTTGCGCAAGTAAGTCTGCTAAAGAAGGAACGGCCCCCATGTCGGGGCCGTTTCCGATTCTGACAACATGGCGCTGGGCAATCCGGCATGGCGTCATGATCCGGGGGACATCCCCCACACCGTTCGCCCTGAGCTTGTCGAAGGGCACTCCTTCTTTTGAAGGGAAGGATTGGGCTTCGACAAGCTCAGCCCGAACGGAGGAGAGATAGGCTCTCCATCCATGGACCATCCGGTCCGAAACAGGCCCCGCCCGGCAATAGGGCCAGGCGGGCGAAGGAAAAAACCAATGTTCGATGTAAAGAAGGTATCAATCGAGCTGGGCGGCAAGACCCTCACGCTCGAAACCGGCCGCATTGCGCGTCAGGCCGACGCCGCCGTGCTGGCGACCTATGGCGAAACCGTGGTGCTGTGCGCCGTGACCGCCGCCAAGTCGGTGAAGGAAGGACAGGACTTCTTCCCGCTGACCGTCCATTATCAGGAAAAATATTCGGCCGCCGGTCGCATTCCGGGCGGCTTCTTCAAGCGTGAACGCGGCGCCACGGAAAAGGAAACGCTGGTTTCCCGCCTGATCGACCGCCCGGTCCGCCCGCTCTTCCCCGAAGGTTTCTACAATGAAATCAACGTCATCGCTCAGGTTCTGAGCTTCGACGGCGAAAGCGAGCCCGACATTGTGGCGATGATCGCCGCTTCGGCTGCGCTGACCCTGTCGGGCGTGCCTTTCCTGGGTCCGATCGGCGCCGCCCGCGTCGGCTACAAGGATGGCGAATATCAGCTGAACCCGTCGCTGGACGAAGTGAAGACCGGCGAACTCGACCTGGTCGTCGCCGCCACCGGCAATGCGGTGATGATGGTCGAATCGGAAGCCAAGGAACTGTCGGAAGACGTCATGCTGGGCGCCGTCCTCTTCGCGCATGAAGCGTCGAAGAAGGTCGTCAACGCGATCATCGACCTCGCCGAAAAGGCCGCGAAGGACCCGTGGGACGTCGCCAAGGGCGATGATCTGGATGACCTCAAGAAGAAGCTCAAGAAGCTGATCGGCAAGGACATCACGGCCGCCTACAAGCTGACCGACAAGTCGGCCCGCTCCAACGCGCTCAATGAAGCCCGCGCCAAGGCGAAGGCTTATTTCACGGAGGAAGGTCTCGACGCCCAGACCGTCATGGCCGGCATCAAGCTGACCAAGAAGCTGGAAGCCGAAATCGTTCGCGGCGCGATCCTGAAGGACGGCAAGCGCATCGACGGCCGCACCACCACGCAGATCCGCCCGATCGAGGCGATGGTGGGCTTCCTGCCGCGCACCCATGGTTCGGCGCTGTTCACCCGTGGCGAAACGCAGTCGATCTGCACCACGACGCTGGGCACCAAGGACGCGGAGCAGATGATCGACGGCCTGACCGGCGTTCATTATGAAAGCTTCATGCTGCACTATAACTTCCCGCCCTATTCGGTCGGTGAAGTCGGCCGCTTCGGTGCGCCGGGCCGTCGCGAAGTCGGCCATGGCAAGCTGGCATGGCGGGCCCTGCACCCGGTCCTGCCCAGCAAGGAAGAATTCCCCTATACCATCCGCGTGCTGAGCGATATCACCGAGTCCAACGGCTCGTCCTCGATGGCGACGGTCTGCGGCGGTTCGCTGTCCATGATGGACGCGGGCGTTCCGCTGAAGCGTCCGGTGTCGGGCATCGCCATGGGCCTGATCCTGGAAGGCTCCAAATTCGCTGTCCTCAGCGACATTCTGGGCGACGAGGATCACCTGGGCGACATGGACTTCAAGGTGGCGGGCACGGAAGCGGGCATCACCACCATGCAGATGGACATCAAGGTCGCCGGCATCACGCAGGAAATCTTCGAGGTCGCGCTGCGTCAGGCGAAGGAAGGCCGCGCCCATATCCTGGGTGAAATGAGCAAGGCCCTGTCCTCGACCCGCACCGAACTGTCGGCTCATGCCCCGCGCATCGAAACGATCCAGATCGACAAGGCGAAGATCCGCGACGTCATCGGCACCGGCGGCAAGGTCATCCGCGAGATCGTCGCGGAAACCGGCGCCAAGGTCGACATCGACGACGAGGGCATCATCAAGATCAGCTCGTCCGACATCGCCCAGATCGAAGCCGCCAAGAAGTGGATTCTCGGCATTGTCGAGGAAGCGGAAGTCGGCAAGATCTACACCGGCAAGGTCGTCAACATCGTCGACTTCGGCGCCTTCGTGAACTTCATGGGCGGCAAGGACGGTCTCGTCCACGTCTCCGAAATGAAGAATGAGCGCGTCGAAAAGCCGACCGACGTCGTGTCGGAAGGGCAGGAAGTGAAGGTCAAGGTTCTCGAAATCGACCCGCGCGGCAAGGTTCGCCTGTCCATGCGCGTCGTCGATCAGGAAACCGGAGAGGAACTGGAAGACACCCGTCCGCCCCGCGAACCCAGGGGGGATCGGGGCGGCGACCGTGAAGGCGGCCGTGGCGACCGCAATCGCCGTGATCGTGGCGGTGACCGGGGCGACCGTGGCGGCCGCGGCGGCGATCGCGGTCCGCGCCGCGACCGCGGTCCGCGCGGCGAAGGCAGGGGCGGCGATGACGACGGCTCCAACGCCGGTCTGCCCGACTTCCTGACCCAGGACTGATCCGGTTCGTCGGACTCGGGAAAAAGAAGGGGCGTCCGGCTTGCCGGGCGCCCTTTTTTGACAGGATTTGAATGTTTCCTGATCTCCATCAATTGGCGGGCGTGGAAGTTATGTTACGGTAACGACCAGGGCGCAGGGGGATCTATGCAGCGCAGGAACGAAAGATTCGTGGAGCGTCTGCCGCTTGTCCTGCGACGGCCCTGGCATGCCTATTTGCTGGCCACCATCTTCTGCCTCACCGCCTTGGCCATTCGCACCATGGCGGAAAGCGCCATGCCCATCGGCTACCCCTTCGTATCCTTCTTCCCCGCCGTCATCCTGTCCTCCTTCCTCTTCGGGGTGCGGCCGGGCATCTATGCGGGCGTGCTTTGCGGGCTGTTGTCCTGGTATTTCTTCATCCCGCCGCGCATGGGCTTCGCACTGCATCCGGGCGTGCTGCTGGCGCTCGGCTTCTACAGCGCGGTGGTGATCGTGGACATCGCGCTGATCCATCTGATGCAGAAGGCGAATTTCAACCTGGCGATCGAGCGCGAACGCAGCCGCGTGCTGGCGGAAAACCGCGAATTGCTGTTCCACGAACTCCAGCACCGCGTCTCCAACAATCTTCAGGTCGTCGCCGCCATGCTTTCGCTCCACCGGCGCCATGTCGATCATGACCTGGCCCGCCGCGCGCTGGACGATGCCTCCGCCCGGCTGGCGCTGGTCGGCCGCATCAGCCGCGCCCTCTACAATCCGTCGGGGGAGGGGCAGAATATCCGCGCCTTCCTGACGACATTGACCGCCGACGTGCTGGAGGCCAGCGGCCGCGACGACATCGCTCTGACCGTCGACGCGCCCGACGCCCTGACGCTGGAACCCGACATCGCCGTGTCGATGGCGCTGATCGTGACCGAAGCGGTCAACAACGCCATCGAACATGGCCTGCCGCATCGCGGCGGCAGCATCCATGTCGGCCTGGACGTCAGCGACGGCACGATCAGCCTCAACGTCACGGACGACGGAAAGGGATTGCCGCCCGATTTCGATCCCGGTTTCAGCCAGAGCCTGGGCCTCCGGATTTCCAATGCCCTTGCCGGCCAGTTGAACGGCCGCTTCTCGCTCATGCCGTCGGCGACGGGCGGCGCGACCGCACGGCTCGACCTGCCTGTTCGCGCATAGCGACCGGCACGCACATTCTGCCGCTTGGCGAGGCGCATTCGCTCCGCTATGACCCGGCCATGCTGACGAAAACCATGACGCGCATCGGCGCGGCTACCGCACCGCTTCTGCTTGCCGCCCTGCTCTCGGGCTGCGCGACGTCGAAGAACAAGGCCGACACCCAATATGTCGCCCGCGACGTGTCGACGCTCTACAATGCGGGCAAATACCGCCTGGACCGCGGCCAGTACAAGCTCGCCGCCGCCCTGTTCGACGAGGTGGAGCGCCAGCATCCCTATTCGCCCTGGGCGCGCCGGGCGCAGCTCATGTCCGCGTTCAGCTATTACATGAATCAGGATTATCCGGAATCGATCGGCGCGGCCCAACGCTTCCTGTCGATCCACACCGGCAACAAGGACGCGCCCTACGCTTATTATCTGATCGCGCTCTGCTATTATGAACAGATTGCCGACGTCACCCGCGACCAGAAGATCACGCAACAGGCGCTGGATGCGCTGGGCGAGCTGATCCGCCGCTATCCCGACACCCGCTATGCCGCCGACGCCCGGCTGAAGATCGACCTCGTCAACGATCACCTCGCCGGCAAGGAGATGGAGATCGGCCGCTTCTACCAGCGCCGTGGCCAATGGCTTGCCGCCACGCTGCGCTTCCGCACGGTGATCGACAAATATCAGACGACCACCCACACTCCGGAAGCGCTGGAGCGTCTGGTGGAAAGCTATCTCTCGCTCGGCATCCCCGCCGAAGCGCAGAAGGCCGCCGCCGTGCTGGGCAAGAATTATCCGGGTTCGAAATGGTATGAGCGCAGCTACAAGCTGATGCGCGAACACCCCAATAAAGCATGATCTGGTCCCCCTCCCGCGAGCGGGAGGGATTAGGGATGGGCCGCGAGCGAAGCGAGCGTTCCGCCCCAGCGTTGAAAGAAGCGCCGCTGGCGCGGTGCACCCACCCCCGGCCCCTCCCGCCTGCGGGAGGGGGGAGTCGCTCGCCTTTGCTGACTGCCCTGTCCATCCGCAACGTCGTGCTGATAGAGGCGCTGGACCTGGATTTCGGGTCGGGCCTGGGCGTGCTGACCGGCGAGACCGGCGCGGGCAAGTCGATCCTGCTCGATTCGCTGGGCCTCGCGCTGGGCGCCCGCGCCGACAGCGGCCTCGTCCGGACGGGAGAGGCGCAGGCCAGCGTCACCGCCACGTTCGAGGCGCCCCGCACCGATCACCGCGCGACGAACCTGCTGGCCGAAAACGGCATCGACATCGAACCGGGCGAACCGCTCATCGTCCGCCGCACGGTCAAGGCTGACGGCGGCAGCCGCGCCTTCGTCAACGACCAGGCCTGCTCGGCGGCGCTGCTGCGCGACCTTGGCAGCGCGCTGGTCGAAATCCACGGCCAGCATGACGATCGCGGCCTGCTCAACCCGCGCGGCCACCGCGCCCTGCTCGACGCCTATGGGCGCTGCGACACGGGCGCGGTCGCCCACGCCTATCACGCCTGGCGCGCCGCCGCCGACCGCCTCGCGGAAAGCCGCGCCAGCGTCGAAAGCGCCGCCCGCGACCGCGATTACCTGACCCATGCGGTGGAGGAACTCACCCGCTTCGCCCCCGAACCCGGCGAGGAAGCAACGCTGGCCGAAGAGCGCGCCACCATGCAGAAGGGCGCGCGCCTCTCCGACGACCTTTCCGCCGTCACCGAATGCTTCACCGGCTCCGACGGCGGCCTCGCCCAGTTGCGGCAGGCCGCCCGCCGCCTCGACCGCATCGTCAGCGAATATGAACCGCTGGCCGAAGTCCTCGCCGCCCTCGACCGCGCCGTGATCGAGGCCAGCGAAGCCGAAGACCGCCTCAACGAAGCCGCCGAAGCGCTCAGCTTCGACCCCGCCCGTCTCGACGCCATAGAGACCCGCCTGTTCGACCTGCGCGGCCTCGCCCGCAAACATCAGGTCCAGCCCGACGATCTCGCCGCCCTGCGCGACGACATGGCCGCGAAACTGGCCGCGATCGAGGGCGGGGAAGACCATCTCGCCGCCCTCGAAGCCGAGGTGAAGGGCAGGGCCGCCGCCTATCGCACCGCCGCCCAGGCCCTCTCCGCCGAACGCCAGGTGGCCGCCGGAAAGCTCGACGCCGCCGTCGCCGCCGAACTCGCCCCGCTGAAGCTGGACGCCGCCCGCTTCCGCACCGTCGTCGCGCCGCAGGAGGAGGGGCAATGGGGACCGCACGGCATGGACCGGGTGGAATTCGAAATCTCCACCAACCCCGGCGCACCCTTCGCGCCGCTGGTCAAGATCGCATCGGGCGGCGAACTCTCCCGCTTCATCCTCGCGCTCAAGGTCGCGCTGGCGGAGCAGGGCGGCGCGGACACGCTGATCTTCGACGAGATCGACCGCGGGGTAGGGGGCGCCGTCGCCTCGGCCATCGGGGAACGCCTGTCCCGCCTGTCGCAAACCAACCAAATCCTCGTCGTCACCCACAGCCCGCAGGTCGCGGCGCGCGGTGCAGGCCATATGCTGATCGCGAAGTCGAGCGACGGCACCGTCACCCGCACCGGCGTGCACGCGCTGAGCGACGGCGAACGCCGCGAAGAAATCGCCCGCATGCTCTCCGGCGCCGAAATCACGGCGGAGGCAAGGGCCCAGGCCGAACGATTGTTGGAAAAGCTATAAGCCGGCTTTCGACCATAGCTGGTCGTTCGGTTGGCCCGCTGCCGCACTCCAAAGCGGGCGTTGCCGGAAAACGCCTGATTGTCGGCGTGTCGCCCGTTTCTTAAGAAAATCTCGCTACCCACAGACCAGATTCGCGGAGCCGGATAAGGGGCAAAGACAATGGCGCTATTTGGGTTTGGTCGGAAAAAAACGAAAGACAGTAATGATCGGTGGGCCGGGTGGCCCGAAACTCTCGATGTTCGCGATAGCGATGACGTAAATTGGATCAAGCAAAGCAACGATCCGCTCGTATGGCACACGGCGGCGATCGCTTGCTTGATCTTTCGCGGTGATAAGCATGGCCTGATGGCATGGCTTGCTCGGCAGCCATCTCTCGACAGAGTGACCGCAGCGGCCATGTTCATGCATGGCAGCAACGGGGTCCGCTATCTCACGAATGGTAACGTCGAGGCCGTCCGCATGCAGCCAATACAAGTGCAGGAGATGATTGATCTCTTATGCGATCTCAGCGAAACATACGCTCTCGCCGACAATGGAATTGGCATGGCATCCGGTTGGGAAGCGGAGAGGACAGAGACCATCGCGGCTTTGGCTGACAATCCGCGCGCGCCGATGAGGATTCTAGAGCGCCCTATCGATCAACAGACTGCGGCGATGCCATACACCGATATTGGTGAGGGCGAGCTGGTATCGGAGAAGTTTATTCGCGAGAATATGCCATTCTTGCGCGACTAACGCCCTCCTGACGCTAATCACATGTTTGCCGTGCAGTCGTCATGCAATCCTGCGGAAATCGCGCCGCAGGGCGCATTGCACGGTCATAATGCACACTCAACTGTCCGAAAATCACTGTCGGATTGAGGATGTGTCCGACAACCTCGCTCGCGGGGGTTTCCGACATGACGAAATGACCGCTATCGGCCTATGCTTTCCCGTAGGCCGCCTTTCCGCCTTCCCACCCAACTCCGTCATTCCCGCGAAGGCGGGAACCCATCTCCTGACCTCGCCTCAACTACAGCGGTGGGGAGATGGATCGCCGCCTGCGCGGGGATGACGATAGAGAGTTGACGGCTGTCGAGCCGCCCATAACCGCTACCAGCATCGCGATGCTGGCGCTAAAGAGAGGCGCATGACCGACCCCACGCAAATGACCGAAGCCGAAGCCGCCAACCGCCTGATGCGCCTCGCACGCGAAATTGCGCGCCATAACCGGCTCTATCACGATCAGGACGAGCCGGAGATCGCGGACGCGGACTATGACGCGCTGGTCCGCGAGAATAACGCGCTGGAGGCCGCCTTCCCGCACCTCATCCGCAGCGATTCCCCCAATGCCCAGGTCGGCGCCGCGCCCACCTCCGCGCTCAGGAAGGTCCAGCACGCCGTCCGCATGATGAGCCTCGACAACGGCTTCGCGGACGAGGACATTGCCGAATTCATCGCCCGCGTCCGCCGCTTCCTCGCGCTCCCCGAAGACGCCCCCGTCGCCCTCACCGCCGAACCCAAGATCGACGGCCTGTCCTGCTCCCTCCGCTATGAGAAGGGCGAACTGGTCCTCGCCGCCACGCGCGGCGACGGCACGACGGGGGAAGACGTCACCGCCAATGTCCGCACCATCCCCGACATCCCGCAGCGCCTGACCGGGCAAGCCGTCCCCGACCTGTTCGAGGTGCGGGGCGAAGTCTATATGGCCAAGGCCGATTTCGTCGCCCTCAACGCGCGCCTCGCCGCCGAAGCCGACGACCCGGAAAAGGCCCGCCAGTTCGCCAATCCCCGCAACGCCGCCGCCGGTTCGCTGCGCCAGAAGGACGCCGCCGTCACCGCCAGCCGCCCCCTGCGCTTCCTCGCCCATGGCTGGGGGGAGGTCAGCGCCGTCCCCGCCGAAACCCAGCTCGGCGTCATGCAGGCCATCGCAGGCTGGGGGCTGCCCGTCTCCGACCGCCTCACCTGCGTCGACACGCTCGAAGCCCTCATCGCCCACTACCGCGCCATCGAAGCCGCCCGCGCCGACCTGCCCTTCGACATCGATGGCGTCGTCTACAAGGTCGACCGGCTCGACTGGCAGCAACGCCTCGGCTTCGTCGCGAAGGCTCCGCGCTGGGCCATCGCCCATAAATTTCCCGCCGAACGCGCCCAGACCACGCTGGAATCCATCGACATCCAGGTCGGCCGCACCGGCAAGCTGACCCCGGTCGGCCGCCTGACCCCCGTCACCGTCGGCGGCGTCGTCGTCTCCAACGTCACCCTGCACAATGCCGATGAGATCGAGCGGCTGGGCGTCCGCCCTGGCGACCGCATCGTCGTGCAGCGCGCCGGCGACGTCATCCCGCAGGTGGTCGACAATCTCACCCGCGACGAACCGCGCACCCCCTTCGCTTTCCCCGATCATTGCCCCGTCTGCCATTCGGAAGCCGTGCGCGAGGAGGGGGAGGTCGATATTCGCTGCACCGGCGGCCTCATCTGCCCCGCCCAGCGTTTCGAACGGCTGCGTCATTTCGTCAGCCGCGCCGCGCTCGACATCGAAGGGCTGGGCGAAAAGAGCATCCAGGAATTTCTCGACCTGGGCTGGATCGCGGAGCCGGCCGACATCTTCCGCCTGAAATCGCATCGCGCCGACCTGCTCGGCCGGGAGGGGTGGAAGGAAAAGTCCGTCGACAATCTCCTCGCCGCCATAGAGGCCAAGCGCCAGCCGGATGCCGCCCGCCTGCTTTTCGGCCTGGGCATCCGTCATATCGGCGCGGTGACCGCCCGCGACCTGCTCAGGCGCTATACGACGCTGGAGGGGATCAGCGCGCTCGCTGCCGGCATCATCGCGCTGCGCGACGCCGCCGCCCCTGCGGAGGGGGAAGAGGAATCCCGCTTCCGCAACCGCCTCGACAAGGCGATAGCCGAATATATCGGCGTCGAGAATGTGGGATCGGCGGTCGGCCACGCCTTGGCCGATTTCTTCCACGAGCCGCATAATGTGGACGTCTGGAACGACCTGCTGCGGGAAGTCTCCCCGCCCGACTATCTGGTCGAAACCACCGCCAGCGCGGTCACGGGCAAGACGGTGGTGTTCACCGGCAAGCTCGAAACCATGAGCCGCGACGAGGCCAAGGCGCAGGCCGAACGACTGGGCGCCAAGGCCGCCGGTTCGGTCAGCGCCAGGACCGACCTGGTGGTAGCCGGTCCCGGCGCGGGCTCGAAGCTCAAACAGGCCGCCGCGCTGGGTATCGATGTGATCGACGAAGCCGCATGGGCCGAAATCGTCAAGGCCGCCGGATAGGTCGGGCGGACGACCGGCCAACAGGGCATTGACCGCTTCCCCTCCCCTTCAGGGGGGACCGAGGGGTGGGGGCGTGCCCCACGCGCAACTTCGCCTGCTGGACGCTCCCGCACCTGATCCTTCAAACGAGGCGCGGTTCGAACCTGAAAGGGGAGGGGCCCAATGACCGTAAACCTTCAGAGCGCGCTGCGTTGATCGGGAGCACGTCGCGCGCTCCGGGCTTCTGTCACCGCATCGTCCCAATCGGAAGACCGGTTCCCATCCTCAACCCGCCCCCTCCAGCTTGTCCTGCGTCCGCGTATCGAAATCGCTGGCCTCATGCCGCTCCCGAAGCTGCTCCTCCAGCGGCCCGTTCGCCTTGTTGACCATCCGCCCGCGCTTCACCGCAGGCCGCGCGTCGATCTGCTTCGCCCAGCGCAGCACATTCCCATAGCTCTGCACATCGAGGAACTCCGCCGCATCATAGGCCCGGCCCAGCGCGACCCCGCCATACCAGGGCCAGATCGCCATGTCCGCGATCGTATACTCATCCCCGGCAATATATTCATGCTCCGCCAGTTGCCGGTCCAGCACGTCCAACTGCCGCTTCGCCTCCATCGTATAGCGGTTGATCGCATATTCGAACTTCTCCGGCGCATAGGCGAAGAAATGGCCGAAACCTCCGCCCAGCAGCGGCGCGCTGCCCATCTGCCAGAACAGCCAGTTGAGCGTCTCGGTCCGCCTGGCCGGATCGGTCGGCAGGAAAGCACCGAATTTCTCGGCCAGATAGATCAGGATCGATCCGGATTCGAACACCCGCCGGGGCGGCGAGACGCCATGGTCCATCAGCGCCGGGATCTTGCTGTTGGGATTGACCGACACGAAGCCGCTGCCGAACTGGTCGCCCTCGTTGATCCGGATCAGCCAGGCGTCATATTCGGCGTCCTTGCCCGCCGCCAACAGCTCCTCCAGCATGATCGTCACCTTCTGCCCATTGGGCGTGGCGAGCGAATAGAGCTGGAGCGGGTGCTTGCCGACCGGCAATTCCTTCTCATGGGTCGGCCCGGCGATCGGCCGGTTGATATTGGCGAAGGCGCCGCCGCTTTCCTTGTCCCAGGTCCAGACGCGCGGCGGAATATAGGCTGTGTCGGTCATGCAGGCGTCTCCTTCGAAGGCGGGAACGGGATGGGGCGGGCAGGGGCCCGCCGCTCCGGGCTAGGTAAGGATCGACCCTGTCCGGTGCAAACCCCGCATGATCAAAAAAGGCGGCGCGGCGGCCCCGGCTGCATTGGTCGCATTTTTTGCACGTGGAAGGCATTTCGTCGCTGCCCCGGCTGTCTCTGCCGGCAGGAAAGGCCTATAGCCGCCCGCGTCATCATGTCTTTCGCGCTGCGGTCGCGGGCGGCGGGACGAAAAAAATTTGCACGGGGCTCTTGATCGTCCGGCCTTCCCGTCCATATGAAACGGCGCTGGCACTCCCCGACAGGGAGTGCTAACAGATACGGGTTCATCGGGGAGAAGGAGCCGGAGTCGCGTGGCGATTCCACCCCCCTCCCATTCAACGTCGTAAAGAGGGAAAGGCAATCAACATGGCATTTCGTCCGTTGCATGACCGCGTTCTCGTTCGCCGCGTAGAGGCGGAAGAGAAGACTGCCGGCGGCATCATCATCCCCGACACCGCCAAGGAAAAGCCGCAGGAAGGCGAAATCGTCGCTGTCGGCACCGGCAGCAAGTCGGAAGACGGCAAGGTCACTCCGCTGGACGTCAAGGCCGGCGACCGCATCCTGTTCGGCAAGTGGTCGGGCACCGAGGTCAAGGTCGACGGTGAAGACCTGCTGATCATGAAGGAATCGGACATTCTCGGCGTCGTCGCGTAAAGCGGCGAAGCTGACGGTCATTCCTATTTTTGGCGGATTTTCGTGCCTGTAACGGTGTGAACTTCGCAAGATTTGCAATTCTCAAAGAGAGGTAGAAGATCATGGCAGCGAAGGACGTAAAGTTTTCGCGTGACGCTCGTGAGCGCATCCTGCGCGGCGTCGACATCCTGGCCGACGCGGTCAAGGTGACCCTGGGCCCCAAGGGCCGCAACGTCGTCATCGACAAGAGCTTCGGCGCGCCCCGCATCACCAAGGACGGTGTTTCGGTCGCCAAGGAAATCGAACTGAAGGACAAGTTCGAGAATATGGGCGCCCAGATGGTCCGCGAAGTCGCTTCGAAGACCAACGACATCGCCGGTGACGGCACCACCACCGCGACCGTCCTGGCCCAGGCCATCGTGCGCGAAGGCATGAAGTCGGTCGCCGCCGGCATGAATCCGATGGACCTGAAGCGCGGCATCGACCTCGCCGTCGCCAAGGTGGTCGAGGACATCAAGGCCCGCTCGAAGCCGGTTGCCGGTTCGAACGAAGTCGCCCAGGTCGGCATCATCTCGGCCAATGGCGACCGTGAAGTCGGCGAGAAGATCGCCGAAGCCATGGACCGCGTCGGCAAGGAAGGCGTGATCACCGTCGAGGAAGCCAAGGGCCTCGATTTCGAACTGGACGTCGTCGAAGGCATGCAGTTCGACCGCGGCTACCTGTCGCCCTACTTCATCACCAATCCGGAAAAGATGCAGGTCGAACTCGCCGACCCCTACATCCTGATCCACGAAAAGAAGCTGTCGAACCTGCAGTCGATCCTGCCGATCCTCGAAGCCGTGGTTCAGTCGGGCCGTCCGCTGCTCATCATCGCGGAAGACATTGAAGGCGAAGCGCTGGCGACCCTGGTCGTCAACAAGCTGCGCGGCGGCCTGAAGGTCGCTGCGGTCAAGGCGCCTGGCTTCGGCGACCGCCGCAAGGCCATGCTGGAAGACATCGCCGTCCTGACCAAGGGCGAAGTCATCTCCGAAGACCTCGGCATCAAGCTTGAGAACGTGACCCTCGGCATGCTCGGCACCGCCAAGCGCGTCACCATCGACAAGGACAACACCACGATCGTCGATGGCGCCGGCGACGGCGAAGCGATCAAGGGCCGCACCGAGCAGATCCGCGCTCAGATCGAGACCACCACGTCCGACTATGACCGCGAAAAGCTGCAGGAGCGTCTGGCGAAGCTGGCTGGCGGCGTGGCCGTCATCAAGGTCGGCGGCGCGACCGAAGTCGAGGTGAAGGAGCGCAAGGACCGCGTCGACGACGCGCTGCACGCGACCCGCGCAGCCGTTGAAGAAGGCATCGTCCCCGGTGGCGGCACGGCCCTGCTGTACGCGACCAAGGCCCTCAAGGACCTCAAGGGCGCCAATGACGACCAGACCCGCGGCATCGACATCATCCGCAAGGCCATCGAAGCGCCGCTGCGCCAGATCGCCAGCAATGCGGGCGTCGACGGCGCCGTCGTCGCTGGCAACCTGCTGCGCGAAAATGACGAGACCAAGGGCTTCAACGCCGCGACCGACACCTATGAGAACCTCGTCGCCGCTGGCGTGATCGACCCGACCAAGGTCGTCCGCGCCGCGCTGCAGGACGCCGCTTCGGTGGCCGGCCTGCTGATCACGACCGAGGCGACCATTGCCGAACTGCCCTCCGACGACAAGGCGCCGATGGGCATGCCCGGCGGCGGCATGGGCGGCATGGGCGGCATGGACTTCTAAGACCGCGTTGCGGGCGGGCCCTTGGCTCGCCCGCGATGTTGGGAGTCCAAATCCGGAAAAAACGGAAAAGGCCGATGGAGCGATCCACCGGCCTTTTCCTGTCTTCGATCGTCAGGTTCCTCGCTTAAGCGGGGGGCGCCCGGCCCTATTTGCCTGGCGCTTGCCTTAGATCAAATTCAGATTCTTCAGATATGTGCGCACCACATTGCGAGTGATGCCCAATGCTTCGGCGGTCTTGATCTGATTTCCATGGCATTGATGAAAGGCCTCCGTTATCGTGAAGGCCACCAGCCGGTCGAGCAGACGATCGTGCCCACCATTCAGCAGCCGAGCGACGAAGGGCCTTGCCGCCTCTTCCAGCGCCGCGGGGTCGGCGGTCGGATCGGTCAATTCGCTGAGGTTGCCAAGACCGAGATCGGCGGGCTGGATGCGCCCGCCCTCGCAGATCAGAGCGGCACGATGGATCGCATTTTCCAACTCGCGAATATTGCCGGGCCAACCATGGCGGAACAACGCCTCCTCGGCCGCCGCGCTCAGTTCCAGCCGGTTCACGCCTGCCTTTGCACCATAGATTTCAAGGAAATGGCGCGCCAGGGGAAGAATATCGGCTCTGCGCTCCCGCAGTGGCAGAAGGGGGATGGATACGACCTGCAGGCGATAGAAAAGATCTGAACGGAAACGACCCTCGTTGACCGCCTGCTGCAATTCGACATTGGTCGCTGCGATGACGCGGACATTGAGCGGCACGGCCTTGCGCGAGCCCAGCCGAACGACTTCCCGTTCCTGCAATACCCGCAAGAGCTTCACCTGCAAGGGCAGGGAAAGGTCGCCCAGTTCGTCCAGGAACAACGTCCCGCCATTGGCCGCCTCGAACCATCCCGCCCGCGCGACATTGGCGCCTGTGAACGCGCCCTTTTCATAACCGAACAATTCGCCTTCGATCAGCGATTCGGAAAAGGCGCCGCAATTGACCGCGACGAAAGGCGTATGCGCCCGGTCGCTGAGGCTGTGCACATAGCGCGCGACCAGCTCCTTGCCGGTGCCAGTCTCCCCCATGATGGTGACACGCCTCGAAGAGGAGACCCGGATCGGCAAAGGCGGGACCCTGGCGGCGCAGCTGTCGCGGCTCGACCTGATCGTTCTCGACGAGCTCGGTTA